>JALZUH010000065.1 GCA_023301645.1 Akkermansiaceae bacterium | reverse complement strand
CGAATGCCGTCTTTAAGGTTCTTCATGGGAGTGAGTCTATACTGGTGGTGTTTTGATTTAGGCTTGAGTTAGGCTGGTAGCAATTTTCAGCCCTAGCCAGACGGCGATCATACTTCCTAAAATCGAGGCAGAAATATTAAGGATAGCACTACTGGGTGATTCACTTAGGAGCTTATGATTATCGAGAGCGAAGGTGGAAAAGGTGGTAAACCCTCCGAGGAAGCCTGTGACGATGAGTGGCTGCATCCACGCGGGCTGATCACTACCACGGGATAGTAGGTAGCCGATGGTGATACCTATGAGCAGGCAACCGATCATATTACAGGTGTAGATACCCACTGGCATGCGCTGGAGGCGGGTGTTCTGTGCCATCGCCTGCACGGTGGTTGATAGCCCGTAGCGTGAGACGGCACCGAGGCCACCACCGAGAAATAGATAGAGTAATTGCATGTGCTTTATGGCAGGTAGATTGGTCATTGTAGGTCACCTAGCCGTGAAGAAAAATGATAAAATCGAGATCCTAAACCAGGCTGTCCTAGTTGCTTGTTTATGCCGTGTCAGGTAAGTCTGGGAGATCTGGCAGGGGGGCTTCACAGGAGAAGCAAATTTCGAAGTTCCCCGGATTGATTTCCCCACATGAGGGGCAGATGACTTCACGTTCTGAGTTCTCAGCATTGCCGTGCTTGATCTGGGTGAGTATCCGGTGGGCTCTGTCATAGTCCTCGTCATGCATCACGCAGATATTAGGGAAGAACTCAGGGATAGGGATTTCGGTGATTCCAGATGTTCCTACACTCCCGTTACGCAACATGATGGGGATGCCCTCAGATTCGAGCAGTGTCTTGTAGTAGGCTACAAGCGTGTATTCTCTGTCTCTGTAGAGCTCTTTCATGATGTGTGGTTTATTTAATCTTATAAAAGAGACTAGGTAGAGGCTTCCATGAGAGCTTTGATTTTCTCGAAGTCTTTTATCCCAGGCGTGACTTCAGATCCAGAGGCGACGTCGAGGGCGGCAGGGGTGACAGCAGTAATGGCATCTGCTGCATTGGCTGGTGTGATACCACCTGCTAGTAGGACTGGGGTGTCAGGGTGCTCAGCGATGAAGCTCTTGGCATGTGTCCAGTCGAAGACTTCTCCAGTGCCGCCGTAGACTCCGGGCGCTGGGGTGTCGAGCAGTATAGCTGTAGCGCCGTAGTCGCTGATATTTTTGAGCGAGTCCGCGTTTTTTACTCCGATGGCCTTGATGAAGGGGAGCTTTTCTGCTGCGAATAATTGGCAGTAGTCGGCTGTTTCGTCACCGTGGAATTGTGCTATATCGATGAGCCCATCGCGCAGTAGTCGACGGGGTAGCTCGGGGTCAGCATTCACAAAGACACCGACACGCACAATTTTCCCAGCTGCTGCCAGAAGAAACTCTGCCGCGTCCTCTGGGCTGATGTAGCGCTTCGACGATGGCCAGAAGTTGACCCCTAGTGCGTGGACTCCTAGCTTGATGAGATCCTCGACGTCTTCACTTCTAGTGACGCCGCAGACTTTGAGGGTGGTTTTATTGCTGCGTAGTAGATGATCCATGGCGTGATGGGGAGGTGGAGCTTGATTATTCGACATTTTGAATCTGCTCGCGGACTTTCTCTAGCTCTGTTTTGGCATTGACGATGAGCTGGGCGAGTGTGGCGTCATTGGCCTTTGATCCGATGGTGTTGAACTCTCGGTTGAGCTCTTGGCAGAGGAAGTCGAGTGGTCGACCTACTGGCTCGTCGAGGGCTAGGTATTGGCGGAACTTTTCGAAATGTGAGTGCAGACGAGTGATTTCCTCGGTGATGTCACAACGATCGGAGAAGACGCCGATTTCCTTCAGGAGTCGCTCGTCAGTGAGGTCGATCTCTAGGCCTGCTTCGGCGAGTCTTTTGTGCAGATTCTCACGGTATTTTGCCAGCACCGATGGGGCGTGTGTGGTGATACTCTTGGTAATGGTCTCAAGGGTGGTGATACGCTGCTCGGTATCGTCGAAGAGGTGCTTACCCTCGTCGGCACGCATGGCGATCATCTGCGATAGAGCTTGCTCAAGAGCTGGTGTAATGGCTGCCATTGCTTCTTCTGGCTCTGCAGGCTTCTCATTAAACTCTAAGATCTCAGGTGTGCGTAGAAAGTCTGTAGCCGTAGGTGCGACTGGGCGGTCAATGGCTGTGGATAGCTGGTTGAAGGCGAGCTCAAGAGCCTGTGCTCGTGCTGTATTGATCTTGATAGCGGGGGTGCTGTCACTGGGCTTTTCGAGCTGGATGGAGATGCTCACCCGACCTCTTGAGAGTCTCTGCATAGTGGACTTGCGTATCTTGGCCTCTAGCTCAGCGTAGGCACGAGGGAGCTGGACGACGACTTCGCCTTGCTTGCGGTTGACCGATGACGCCTCGATACGGGCGACAATGTGGCTAGTGGCGTGCTCGGCACGGCCGAATCCTGTCATGGAGTGCATATGATGTAAAAGGTAGGTTGGGTGTTTTAATAAGGTGTCGTGGAATCAGGACTTTTAGTGATCTTTACTGCCGTCAGAGTTGTCGGCTGTGTCATCCGTGTCTTCGCCGATTTCAGAGATTTGGTGATCCTGATCTAGATCTTGATTGCGATCTTTAAGGTTGATTTCGAGCTTCGACTCCAGCTCGGCACGATGAGCTACGGGGTCGTAGTCTTCTTCGTCTTCGTCGAAGATGTAGACACCATCGTCTTCTTCATTACCTTCATCGTCGCCATCTTGGTAATGGTCGCTCTCGGCATCAAGATAGTGATCCTCATCGAAATCATCCTCTTCATCTTCGTCGTATTGATCGAATGAATCCTGCTCGTCACTAAAACTAGAGCTATCACCCTCATTGTGGAGATCGGAGGACTCTTGGGCGAGGGGGGAGGCTAATTCGTCTGGTTCCTCTAATGGCTCGATCTCCTTGTGATCATCAAGCTCATCAAGCTCATCATCATCTCGACTGACTGCGAGACTACTTGCACTTACCGCTTTGAGGCGGCGCTGGATGGATTCCTCTTCTTCGTCAGCGGTTATCTTGGCTTTCTTTTTATTATCAAAGTATGCCATCCAGATACAGATTTCGTAGAGGAAGACCATGGGACCCGCGAGTAAGCCTAGGGTGAAGATATCAGGGGTGGGGGTGATAATGGCTGCAATAACGACGATGGCGATGATCGCGTAGGAGCGGGTGTTTCGCATCATCTCATAGCTCAAAATGTCGAGCTTAACCATGGTCATGACGACTACAGGTAGCTCGAAGCCAAGCCCGAAGATGAGGGTGAACTGGGTGGCGAATGTAATGTAGTAGCCGATGCGCCACTCGTTCTCGACACCCATTTCATTACTGTAGTTATAAAAGAAGTCGAGCACCTTAGGTAGGACGAAGAAGTAGGAGAAGAGCACGCCTACGAGGAAGAGTCCGAATCCGACGGCCATGGCGGGCCAGAGGGCTTTTTTCTCCTTTGGCTTCAGTCCAGGGAGGATGAACTGCATGAGGAAATAGAGAATGAGAGGGAAGGAGATGATAATGCCTGCAAAAAAGGCGAGCTTCATCGAGAGCATGAAGCCTTCGGTGGGGGTGAGTGACTGCATGCGGACGACCTTGCCCTCGGCATCTACTGTGGCGTCGGGGCGCATTTGCTCATCCATGAGTGCCGTCAGCTGGCTACGCATGGTCTCTGTAATGCCCGGTATACTGTCGATGAATCCTTGGCCAGATTGGTTGAGCTCTTCGATGTCGATAGCGGCTCGGTAGTAGCCGATAGTCGTGCTGTGGAACTTGAGGTTTTCTATGCCATCAGGGTCGACGTGATTGAAGTAGTAGTCCTTTTGCTCTGGGGTGAATGTGCTGGTGTCGTAGGCAGCTTTTTTGGCAAGTTCCCATGTTTTGAGCTTAATGGGCACAGGTGCTTCTTTGGGCATTTTTGCCTGCTGGCCATTGGTCCAGACTTTTTCGATGGGTCTGCGAATGACTTCCATCAGCTGGTTTTTGAAAACAAAGCACGCAAGGGTGGCAACGAAGAGCGTGAGCGCTAGCTTTATGATCACGTCCCTTAGATCTTCGAGGTGTTCGAGGAAGGGTTTTTCATCATCATTACGCTGAGTTTTATCACGTAATTGGAATATTTTCTTGAGAATGAACATGCTTTAGATGCAGTTTTTTAAACTAGCTCCCGTAGCTTGTGAAGCCCTGAAGTCGGGACTGCTAACTTTTATTGCCGAATGATGGGAGTGCTGTTTTAGCTCTCAGGTTGAGCCTAGCTCTTTGGCCTGCTGTTTTGCTAGTCGCTTGGCTTGCTTGCGCTGCCTAAAGCCTTGGAGGGCTTTTCTTGCCTTGGTGATGACTTTCCAGAGGATCCACCCTGTGATGATAATGGCCACGGCGAAGATGAAAAATGAGATGGCTGGGGCAAGTGCCATTAAGCTGAAGCCACCTAGCACAAGTCCGTCTTCACCAACACTTGCTGCGATATTGGAGACAGGCTCTGGTGAGGTGTTAATGAGGAGTCGACTACTCGCCTTGGTCGTGTGTGTGAGTAGTGAGGTGCTGCCACTCAGTAGTGCGGCAACTACGGTGATAGCTGGGTCCATTTCGCCAAGGGCGGCGATAGCAAGTAGCCCCCCTCCGACAGGGCGGATAAAGGTATGGAGGGCGTCCCATGAGCTGTCGACCCAGGGGATTTTATCAGCGAAAAACTCAACCACGAAAAGGGTGCCTGAGATGGCCATAATCCATGGGTTTGCCAAGACGTCGAGCCCTTCGTGCTGCTCTGCGAAGTTCGCCCAGTTAAACCTGACAGCTAGACTGGCGAGGAAGGTGGTGAGGTAGAGGTTAAGCCCAGCTAAGGATGCGAAACCGAGTGCGACTCCTAGTGTTGAGAGGATTTCCATGAGCTGTGACTAGGGGGTTTGGGAGTGATAGGCGTGAGCGTGGAGTATATTGTGCTCACTGTGGGCTTAGTAAAGCCACGGGTGGATTAAAGCTTAATGCCTAATAGATCAAGGATACGCTGGAGGTCGTCATTGCCGTAGTAGGCAATTTCTATTTTCCCTTTTTTAGACGAGTGGTTCATCTGAATCTCGGTGGCAAATCGATCACGGAGTGCACTCTGGATTTGCTTGATCACGGCATCGGCTTCACTGCTGTTTGCCGTTGCTTTACCTGACTTAGTGGGAGTGGCGAATTCTTTGACGAGCTTTTCAGCGGCTCGCACGGTGAGTGATTTCTTGAGGATCTGATCTGCGAGGAGGCACTGCTCTTCGTGGACTTTTACGCCGAGGATGGCCTTGGCGTGCCCTACACTCAGGCGGCTCTGAGCTACGTGGTCTTGGATACTCGGGTCGAGCTCCATGAGGCGCATAGCATTGGCTACAGAGGCTCGGGACTTACCCACGCGCTTGGCGATGGTGTCTTGCTTGAGTTCAAATTCTTTGGCAAGGCGGACGTAGCCTTGTGCTTCTTCGATTGGGTCGAGATCTTTACGCTGGATGTTCTCAATCAACGCCATTTCTAGGACGTCGCGATCACTTGCTTCGAGCACTCGGATAGGGACTTCATCGAGTCCTAGTGCCTTTGATGCGCGCCAGCGGCGCTCACCTGCGATGAGTTCTAGCTTACCATTGACCTCACGAACAATCAGCGGCTGAATGATGCCATGCTGACTGATGGAATCTTGGAGCTCTTCGATCTGAGCTTCTGAGAAATGCTTACGTGGCTGTAGTGGGCTTGGGACGATATTCTCTAGGGCTGCGTAGCCGTCGGGCTTTTCATCTTTGCCCGCCTTTGATGCATCAGGAGATTTTGTTTGCCCGCTTTGTCCAGATG
>JALZUH010000064.1 GCA_023301645.1 Akkermansiaceae bacterium | reverse complement strand
CCAGCAAAGGTGACATTTTTTTTGAAAAAATATAAAAACCCTTATTGGGTAAGGGCATAGTGCGATGGTCAAAAGTGGGTGTTCGGGGTCTCAAGTGATGTGTGAAATTCCTTGGCGCTTTGATGCTAGGATACTAGATTGTCAAAATGACTTCCCGCGAATCTCTCATTGCCCTGAATATGCTACCTAAGATCGGGCCCGTTCGTGTAGCTCGCTTGATGGAGAGATTCGGTAGTGCGGAGGCGATCTTATCGCGGAATATTGATCAGCTTAGAGGGGTTGATGGTATTGGGCCTGAGACGGCGGCTATTATTCAGGGCTGGGAGGATCGTATTGATTTGTCGCGGGAGCTTGAGGAGGTGAGAAGTCGAGGGCTTGGTGTCCTGACCAAGGAGGACGCTCTTTACCCTGAGTCACTGAGGCGGACTTATGATCCGCCGCTTGTTCTGTATGTCTGGGGGGAGGTTAAGGATGTGGATCGAAATGCTTTGGCTATTGTGGGCTCACGTAAGACTTCGCACTATGGAGTGCAGACGGCGAGGCAGTTTGGCTTCCAGCTAGCAAGTAGTGGCTTGACGATTGTTTCTGGATTAGCACGCGGTATTGATGCGCATGCGCATGAGGGGGCAGTGGCGGCTAAGGGCAGGACTATTGCGGTGATAGGGTCTGGGTTGGCGCAGATTTATCCGCCAGAGAATATGGCGCTGGCTGAGAGTATTGCGGCAGGTCGCGGGGCAGTGGTGTCTGAGTTCCCACTGCATACCTCACCGAGTAAGAAGACTTTTCCTATGCGCAATCGTATCGTGGCGGCATGGTCGCAGGCGGTTCTAGTGGTGGAGTGTCCTACGTGGTCTGGCTCACGTATTACAGCGAACTTGGCTGGTGAGCTTGGTAAGACGGTTTACGCTGTTCCTGGCCAGATTGATAGGCCGACTTCCGCGGGGTGTAATGACCTGATCCGTGAGGGGGCTACGCTGGTGACCTGTGGTCAGGATATACTTGATGATATTTCGATGTTGCCCCTACAGGAATTAGGAGTGGCGCATGATGTGGCGCCAGAGGGCTTGAATGATTCGAATGGCACGGTCGCGTCGAAGCCAGCTACATCTGTGACTCTGCGGAGTATGCCTGAGCTTGATGAGACAGGTTCTGCGATACTTAAGGCGCTAGAGGGCGGGACTTTACGTATCGATGAGCTAGTGTCAGCGACGAAGCTGACTGTAGCAGATGTGAATGTGGCGATCTTGAAATTAGAGATTCAGGGGCTTGTCGAGCAGCTTGCTGGCGCTCGCTATCAAATGAGGGCTTAGTGTCTATTTGTGCGTTATTGAGTAGATTTTTTAATCTGGCACGAAGTTTGCTTGATGTTCTCTATAAGCTGGGCTAGAATTTATCTAGTTTAGTAATTAACAAACCATTATGAAAAAGATCGAAGCAATAATTAAGCCCTTCAAGCTTGAAGAGGTAAAAGAAGCCCTCGCAGAGGTAGGTGTTCAGGGTATGACTGTAACAGAAGTAAAAGGTTTTGGTCGCCAGAAAGGCCACACTGAAATCTATCGTGGTAGTGAATACACGGTTGATTTCCTTCCTAAAGTTAAGCTTGAGATCATTGTTGATTCTGAAGATTCAGCTCGCGTAGCTGAGGCTATTGTTAAGAGTGCCAACACTGGCAAAATTGGTGACGGTAAAGTATTCATCTCTCCTGTAGAGGAAGCTATCCGCATCAGAACGGGTGAAGTCGGTTCAGATGCTGTTGCAGTGAACTAATCTTCTCACGGTTAATCATTTCTTCATCGCACCACGGGCAAGAATCATTTGCTCGTGGTGCTTTTTTTTTGTATAAAGAGCGCGATGATCGATATCGACCCTGTTAACATTCATTTTAATATCCCTGCCACTGACCCTCTAGGTAAGAAGAAGGTGCTGGGTAAGTTACGATTTTTGACCGATCATGTGGTCTTGAGCTGGCGCTTGAAGGGGAGTGTATTTAGAGGGGGGAAGGGTGAGATGGCCAATATTGAGCTGCCCTATGGTGAGATCGAGCATGTTGAGCTCGTTAAAAAGTGGTTTAAGGTGCGCAGTATTATTCTGCGCATAGCTAATCCTGAGATTGTTAAGGATATACCTTCTGTAGATATGGGGAAGATGGTTCTTCGCATTGACGCGCGGTCACGTCAGGAGGCTCTTAAGTTAGAGGGGGTGATTGATTTTAAGCGCTCGATGTTTATTTTGGATGATCACGAGCAGCGGCTTAAGTCGATGCGCGAGATGTAGTCTTGATGATTTTTGTGAGTTAGATATCTTAATCAGATGGCATTATACCGACCTAATGTAGCTGTTTTAATGATGAACCGAGAGGGCAAGCTCTTGATTTGTGAGCGGATTGATTCGAAGGGGGCGTGGCAGTTTCCGCAAGGGGGCGTGGATGATGGTGAGGAGCTTGCTGATGCTTTGGCTCGTGAAATCAAGGAGGAAATAGGCCTGCCAGCTAGTAGCTATAAGGTGCTTGAGAGTGCAGGTGGGTATTCGTATTTGTATGCCAGCCCAGCAAAGAAGTCTGGCAAGCTCTACGATGGGCAGGTGCAGACTTACTTCCGCTGCCGCCTCAAGAAGAAGGCGCTAGATATTAATATCGATCAGAAGTCGGCGGAGTTTTCAAAATACAAGTGGATTGATCCTGCTGATTTTAAGTTAAAGTGGCTGCCTGCATTTAAACGCCAAGTCTACAGGGCGGTGATGCTGGATTTCTTCGACGTCAGGTTGTGATAGTTTGCTGCTTTGCTGGCTTTTCAGCTAGGGCGGATAAGGCTTGCAAGAATGGATATGGCAAGATACTTGCTTGCCCCCTTCCCGTAACACTACAGGGATACTTTGCTCCTTACATAGGTAGCAAAGGCGCTCACTATGAAACTAGGCACTTTACTAAATGATGAGAATGTTATCCTTGAGCTAGATCAAGAGGATAGTCATGGCTCGATTACGGCGATGGTCGATCATTTGGTCTCGGTGGATAGTCTGCCGCTGAGTCTTAAGGATGAGATGTTGAGCGCTCTTTTTGCTCGTGAAGAGCAGGTGAGCACAGGTATTGGCTCAGGTGTAGCTATCCCTCATGCTTTTAGCCCATCGATCGATGAGGCGATTGTCGCCTTTGGGCGATCTACTGATGGGGTTGATTTCGACTCAATGGACAATGCTCTGGTGCACTTTGTGATTCTTTTCTTGGTGCCTGAGGAAAAAAGAAATACCCATCTGCAAACATTGGCAGCTGTGGCAAAAACCTTCAAAACATGTGGTGTTAGAGAGTCTCTCATCGACGCCCAATCGGCAGAGGATATTATCTCTGTCCTAACATCTTGTAATAACTAAGCTACGATTATGATCATCCAACAACTTGAAAACGCTATGGCGTCCGCACTCACCCATCTAGGAGTCGAGCTTCCCGATGGATTTAGCCCACAGGTGGCTGCTGCCGCGGATTTGAGATTTGGTGACTACCAGAGTAACGCAGCTATGGTGCTGGCGAAGCGAGTAAAGACCAATCCGAGAGAGCTTGCCGGTAAGGTCGTTGAGCTACTTCAGGAAGGTGAGGTTGGGGGATTGGCCGCCGCGGATATTGCGGGGCCTGGTTTTATTAATTTCACCATCAAGAAAGAAGGCTGGAGTCAGCGTGCCGGCGAGTTATTTGCCGACGATCGACTAGGTGTCTCCTTGGCTGAGGACCCGCAGACTATTGTGGTGGATTTCTCAGCGCCTAATGTAGCTAAGCCGATGCACGTCGGGCACATTCGCTCTACGATCATTGGTGACAGTCTGTCTCGGATAGCCCGCTTTCTGGGGCACAAGGTGATTACTGATAATCACATCGGTGACTGGGGCACGCAGTTCGGCATGATTATCCATGGTTGGAAAACAGTGCTTAATGAGGAGGATCTAGTGAGTAATCCTGTGGCTGAGCTACTGCGTGTGTATCGTGCGGTGAATGCACTCTGCACGGAGGATGAGGCGATTAGAGAAATTTGTAAGAAGGAGCTGGTGAAGCTACAAGGCGGAGATGCCGAGAATTTAGAAATCTGGGAAAAGTGCGTTGATTTATCAAAGCAGGGCTTGCAGGGGATTTACGATCGTCTTGATGTCAGCTTTGACTATTGGTATGGCGAGAGTTTTTACAACGATAGGCTTGCTCCTTTGGTTGATCGCATGCTGGAGTCAGGTGTTGCTCGTGAGAGCGAGGGCGCGGTTTGTGTGTTCTTTAGCGAGGAGTCAAAGATGGCTGAGCAGCCAACAATCGTGAAAAAAGCTGATGGCGGTTTCCTTTACTCTACGACAGATTTAGCGACTATCGACTTCCGCGTGGAGGAGTGGAATGCTGATCAGATTTGGTATGTGGTCGGTATGCCTCAGCAGTTACACTTCCAGCAAATATTTGAAGCTACGCGCATGCGTGGTCAGGAGCCGAGTATGCATCATATTGCCTTTGGTTCGATTCTCGGTGAGGACAGAAAGCTGATGAAAACTCGCTCAGGCGATAATGTTCAGCTGGTGGATGTTCTCGACGAGTCTGTCGAGCGCGCAGCGAAGGTCATCGAGGAGAAGAATCCTGATATGGATGCTGCTGAGAAAAAGAAGGTGGCTCAGATTGTAGGCATTGGCTCGGTGAAATTCGCGGAGCTTTCACAGCACCGTATGACAGATTATGTCTTTAGCTGGGATAGAATGCTAGCCTTGCAGGGGGATACAGCTCCTTACTTGCAATACAGCTGCGTGCGCGTTCGCTCGATTTTCCGTAAGCTCGAAGACGGCGTGGTGCTCGATGGTAGCAAGATAAGGATCGAGGCAGATGCTGAGATTCATCTAGCGAGAATGTTGGTTCGCTTCGGCGAGACTGTGCCGGCGCTCCTGGAGGACTTCCGTCCCAATCTCCTGACCAATTACTTACTTGAGCTAGCTCGTGCATTTCACTCCTTCTTTGAGGCGTGTCCAGTGCTGAAGTCTGAAGGTGACACACAAAATACCCGACTGGTGCTCTGTGAGCTGACAAGTCGTGTGCTAGTGAAAGGCCTAGGACTTCTCGGTATCGAGGCTCCTGAGAGAATGTAGGGTTTCTGAGCTTATAGACTGTTTAATATAAACAGAGCCCGATACCTGCAATGACGGCGAAGGCGATAACGGTGATCTCGAAGACACGCTGAGGTGTGATCTTTACGAGCTTATAGCCGCCATAGATTCCCAGAGCGATGACGGGGCTGAGGGCGATATTGCACAAGATTGTCTGGCTGTTGATGAGATTGAGCCCAGAGTTCAGCGGCAGCTTGATGATATTGATCACAAGGAAGAAGCGTGCACTCACTCCGAGGAGTGCCATCTTATCCATGCGGCGTGAGAGCATGTAGATGCGCATCACGGGGCCTGCGGCATTAGCTAGCGAGGTGGCAATGCCTCCGATGATGGCAGCGACAATTCCTGAGGATCTGGTGCAGGCGATGGCGTAGAATCGGTCAGGGTTGAGCTTACTGATCATCTGGATGGCAGCCATACTGAGGATGACGCCACCTATGATCTTTCTCATGATGTAATTATCAGCATGGCTGAGCACGCTGACTCCGATGATGATACCAATGAGTGCTGGCCAGATGAGTGGTAAGACGACCTTCCAAGATGAGTGTTTCCTATAGGCTGGGTAGACGATGAGGTCTGCAACGATGAGCATGGGCAGGGCAAAGCCAATGGACTCCTTGGCACCAAGGATCTGAGCAAAGATGAAAATTGAGATGATCGATGCTCCTGAAAATCCTGCTTTTGAGATGCCAACGCAAAAAGCACCCAGCGAGAGTAATGCCCATGTAGCGGGATCAAGTGAGCTTAACGAAAACATAAAACGATATACTCAGCCTTTGCTGAGATTTTCAAGGATTCGTCATTGGAAATAATCCGTCAGTGTTTTATAGAAATGCCCATCATGACTGACAAAGAAACCAAAAGCCCAACAGTGCTCATCATTCGCGATGGCTGGGGGGTGAATCCAGGAGGTGAGAAAACGGCAAAGCAGGACGGAAACTCGGTGCTTCTTGCCGATACGCCATTCCATGAGGAGCTTTGGAATACCTATCCCAAGGGGATGCTCAGTGCTTCTGGAGGAGATGTAGGGCTCCCCGATGGCCAAATGGGTAACTCGGAAGTCGGTCACCTTAATCTGGGCGCTGGACGCACGGTCTATCAGGATCTTACACGTATTAATAAATCCATAGTCGATGGTGATATAATGGAAAATGAGGTGCTTAAGACCGCTTTCAATAAGGCCAAAGACGGAAAAGTTCTCCACTTCATCGGCTTAGTGTCTGATGGCGGAGTCCACAGTCACCAAGACCAGCTCATTGCTATGGCGAAGATGGCTCGCGAAAATGGTGTAGAGGAAATAGACGTGCACGCGATCACTGATGGTCGCGACACCTCGCCTACTGCGGGTGCTGGATACCTCAGCTATGTAGAGGATGAGCTAGCTAAGCATGGTGCTCGCATCGCTACGGTGATCGGTCGCTATTACGCGATGGATCGTGATAAACGCTGGGAGCGCACCGAGCTAGCGTGGGACGCTATTGTGCACGGTAAAGGTGAGAAGAAAGAGATTCTTGCTAGTGAGGCCGTGGCGGAAATGTATGAAGAGGAGAAGACTGATGAGTTCCTCTTGCCGATGATTTTTAACAAGCATAACACCAAGCGTATCAATGATGGCGATGTGGTGGTATGGTTTAACTTCCGTGCCGATCGTGCGCGTCAGCTTTCTGAGGCATTTCTCACCAAGCCCACTTTTGAAGGCTTTGATACCACGGATCGCCCAAAGGTTCACTATGTTACTCTGACTCAATATGACGAGACGTATGGCGTGCCTGTAGCCTACGGGCCTCAAGATCTCAAAAACGTGCTTGGTGAAGTAGTTGCCAATGCCGGTAAGAAGCAGATGCGTATCGCAGAAACCGAGAAATACCCTCATGTGACGTATTTCTTCAACGGCGGTAAAGAGGCGCCTCTCGATGGCGAAGATCGCTTCATCGTGCCATCACCCAAGGTCGCAACCTACGACTTACAGCCCGAGATGAGTGCTCCAGAAGTCATGGATACCGTAGTCGAAGAGCTCAAGAACTATGACATGGTAATTCTCAACTTTGCGAACCCAGATATGGTAGGCCATACAGGTATTGTAGAGGCCGCTATGAAGGCCTGTGAAACTATTGACCTAGGTGTGAAGAAGGTGGTCGAGGAGACTCTTCGCCTAGGAGGTAAGCTCATCATCACCGCAGATCATGGCAACTGTGAAAAAATGATTAACTCAGATGGTTTGCCACATACGGCGCACACCACTAACCTTGTAGAGGCTATCTACGTCGGTGATGATCATGAGAGCATTCAGGTCAATGATGGCATTCTTGCTGACATCGCACCGACGATACTCGACCTGATGAATCTTGAGCCATCGGCAGAAATGACGGGGCAATCGCTACTTTCTAAGAAAGTATCCCTTTAAACAGAAGCTCTTCAAGGAGCCCTACCCCAACACCCACCTTAATGGTCTCCTCACTGCGCTTGATGAACTTCCGCTGCTTTCGCGAGTTAGCGCTGGAGTTTCCAGAGTCCGGGGCGGTGATCGTGGGTGATAATGCGCAGGGGAAAACCTCGATTTTAGAAGCTGTCTGCATTCTCGTAAGACTGCACTCTCCTCGCAGCACCCGTATGGGGCGGATGGTGCAGGTCGAGCAGGCGGGCTTCGGCGTAGCCGGCGAATGCTGGGGGCTTGAACGTCAAGTCCAATACAGTGCGCGGCAGGGGGTGGCGATGAAGTCTGAAGACGAAGCTATCGCTAAACAAGGAGACTACCTACGCGAAGGTGGGCTTGTGGTATGGATGGGCAATGACGACCTAGAGCTCGTGCGCGGCTCAGGGAAGGTTCGCCGCAGATACCTTGATTTCCTAGGTTGTCAGCTCGATGCCGAGTATCGTGATCATCTGAATCGATACAACCGTGTGCTGAAGGCACGTAATCTTTTACTCAAAGACAGGTCGCCCCGCACCGCTGAAATTGCAGCTTACACTGAGTTACTGATCGTCCACGGTGATTTCCTCACCAAGGCACGCAGTGAGCTAGTCGTTATGCTCGAACCCGCCGCATCCAATGCCCAGTGTGCTGTGAGCTCATGTGATGAGCGAGTGGGCATCGAGTATGTGTCAGGCTCAGGCGATGATTTTAAAACCAGCCTAGAAATGACGGCCGAGCGCGAGCAGCGTATGGGGCAGACTCTAGCGGGTCCACATCGTGATGAGCTGCGGCTGAGTATTAATGGTATGGCTGCTGCCGACTTTGCCAGTGAAGGCCAGCAGCGCACGATGGCGCTTGCTCTGAAGCTTGCCCAAGGGGAGCTACTGCATCAGAAGACGGGAAGAATGCCTATTTACCTACTCGATGACATCTTTGGTGAGCTCGACCCGAGCCGTCGCAATGCCTTGATGAAGGCTCTTCCAACTACGGCTCAAAAGCTCATTACCACCACTAATGTAGGGTGGATGGAGGACGGGTTTGCCGTTATCGAAATGAGTGATTTAAAGTAGGTTAAATAGATAAAGGCATCTAGTTCTTACTCCGTGGCTAAGTTTCTGATGTTTTTAAACTAAAATATCACCTTGGCATCTGGCTGAGGGCGTTTTAACTGTAACTATGTCCTGTTGCTCATCTCACCCGACTCCAACCCCTCCAAAATCTCAGGAGACCCATGGTTGCTGTGGAGGGGTTGAAAATAAAGGGGGGAGTCATGATGATAGCGGTGGTGGAGGTTGCTGCGGTGGGAAGAAAAGCCGCATCGATTACCTGATGTTTGGCTCGCTCCTCTTGGTCATCGTGGGTTATGTCGGGCATCTATTTCTGTCAGACTATCTACCTGCTGAGGCGGTGGAGTTTTGCTCAGGGGTCTATGAGCTTTTTAATAAGATGTGGTGGGGGCTTGCTTTGGGTGTTTTGGCCGTTGGAGTGCTAGCGAAGGTTCCCCGTGAGTGGGTGGCAGCTGTTTTAGGAAAGCCAGGATCGGTGTCAGGTATTTTCAGAGCTATGGCTGCTGGGCTTATTCTTGATCTTTGTAACCATGGCATACTACTCATCGCGATGAAGCTCTACGAGCGCGGTGCCTCATACGGACAGACACTCACCTTCCTCATTGCTAGTCCTTGGAATTCATTCTCACTCACCCTGATTTTACTTTCGCTCATTGGTGTGAAGTGGACACTGCTCTTTATCCTGCTGTCCTCTGTGCTCGCAGTGGTGACAGGTCTCATCGTCGAGTCGATGGTCAGAATGGGGAAGCTAGCCCCTAATGCTAATCAAGTAGAGCTGCCATCTGACTTCAAGCTAGGTCGTGCCGTTGCCGAGCGGTGCAAAAGCACGCAATGGTCGCTGGGTTTAATATTAACAACGCTCAAGCGTGGCTTGCTGGATTCTGGCATGATCATACGCTGGATTTTATTTGGCACAGTGCTCGCTGCAGGTATTCGCGCATTGGTGCCGATTGATTTCTTTGGAGAGTGGTTTGGCCCAGCGTGGACGGGTGTTTTACTGACACTGGCTGCTGCTACTGTCATCGAAGTTTGCTCAGAGGGGTCGAGTCCTATTGCTGCGGATTTGGTAACGAGAGCTGCGGCTCCGGGTAATGGTTTTGCCTTTCTCATGGCAGGAGCTGCTACTGACTACACCGAGATCATGGCTCTGAAGGAGACGACGAAGTCATGGAAGATGGCTCTCCTGCTGCCGTTATTAACCTTACCACAAGTCGTTATCGTGGCATTGATGCTTAATAGTCTGGGCGGCTAAATCTAGGTCACTTAGCACGACTATTGATAGAGTAGATCAGAGTAAGCGATCAGTAGAAACAGAAAACCCGTGTCACTCTGGGAGTAACACGGGCGTTTTAAAATAGATGATTTGTGCAGACTAGTTCAGCACAAAGTCATCAAGTAGTTGTTGTGAATCAAGTAAAGGCTGGGGAAGACTAGGCGTTTTCCTGCTCAGCAAGGAAGTCACTGTGAGCTTCAGAAAGCTTAGCGAGACCTTTGTATTCTTTACCTTCTTTTTCAATCATGCCTCTAGTAACGAGGTTTTGAAGCTTTTCATATGCACGGAGGCGAAGCATTTCTTCTCCACCGCTCACTGCGTTACGCTCCTTGAGCTTCGCGTAGACAGCTTCAAAGAGGTCATTAAATCCAAAAAATCGATCGTCATCTCCGAGAACGTTAACAATTTCATCAGTCACGTGATCAGGGACGCGGCGAGAGAAACGTGTTCTTTTCGTAGTAGCCATGGGAAAATCATATCATAATTCATGATTTTTCGCGAATTGAAAATGATTAAAAACACGAATTGAAACATTTCTCTTCTGCTTAAATGCTAAGATTCGAGTAATGAGAGAGTTGACACTGGTCGTCATCTAGCCATTGTGAAACACACATTATGAGTGCTGAACAAGGAAAACATGTAGCAATTGTAGGGGCTACGGGTGCTGTAGGACAAGAAATGCTTGATTGCCTAGAACAACGTAACTTCCCTATTAGTGAGTTAACATTACTAGCATCTGCCAGATCGGCAGGAAAAGAGATTTCATTCCGTGGAAAGTTAATAAAAGTTAAGGAGTTAACACACGAGAGTTTTGAAGGTGTCGAAATCGCGCTCTTTAGTGCTGGTGGAGAGTTCTCACTGAAGTTCGCTCCAAGTGCTACGGCTGCTGGTGCCATCGTGATTGATAACTCATCGGCCTTCCGCATGGATGAGCAGGTTCCTCTTGTCGTGCCTGAGGTGAATCCGGAAGCTGTCAAAGACTGCCCGAAGGGCATTATTGCTAATCCGAACTGCACGACGATTATTACACTCATGGCGCTCTACCCGCTCCATAAGCTATTCGGCCTCAGAAGTATTATCGCTTCAAGTTATCAGGCTGTTTCTGGCAGTGGTGCTCAGGGCATTATCGAGCTAGATGAGCAGATCAAAGTGCTCGGAGATGGTGGCGAGATTACCGATGAGATGAAGAAGGTATATCCTCACCAAATCGCCTCAAATGTCATCCCTCAGGTGGATGCCTTTACTGAGAACGGCTACACCAAAGAGGAGTTGAAAATGCTCAATGAAGGACGTAAAATCCTCAACCTACCTGATCTACGTGTGACCTGCACCTGTGTCCGTGTGCCGGTGCACCGCTCGCACTCAGTCAGTGTTACTGCGCAGTTTGATCGCCCTGTCGATGTAGCTGCTGCTCAAGCGGCATTTGCGGATTCAGCAGGTATCGCGCTCAAGGATGACATTGCCAATAACGTCTACCCTGTGCCACTCGATACGACACTGAAGGATGACTGCCTCGTAGGTCGTATCCGTAAGGATATGGTATTTAACAACGCACTCACTCTCTGGGTGGTGGGAGATCAGGTCCGCAAGGGGGCTGCTCTCAATGCCGTTCAGATTGCCGAGTTACTGTAGTTGGAAATAGAACATTTAAAATAATAGCCAAACCGCTATAAAACCAAACCACTATGAAAGACGATCTGAAGAGCTGGCTGAAAGCGAAGCAAAAAGAAGTCGATGAAGCACTAAGCTCTTATCTGCCTTCTGAGAATGCGACGCCGAAATCAATTCATAAGGCCATGCGCTACAGTGTCTTTGCTGGTGGTAAGCGACTGCGCCCGCTGCTCTGTCTTGCAGCCGCTGAAGCCTGTGGTGGTGAGCTAGAGGATGCTCTGGCTCCTGCCTGTGCGACAGAGGTGATGCATACCTACTCGCTAGTTCATGATGATCTGCCGTGTATGGATGATGACGACCTTCGTCGCGGACGTCCGACGAGTCACAAGGTCTTCGGTGAGGGCATGGCAGTGCTCACTGGCGACGCACTACTTACGGAGGTCTTTATCATTATTGCCCAGACGCCTGTCACTGAGCGCTACGGCGTGAAGGCGTATCTTGAGGAAATAGCGATCACTGGTGGTAGCAAGAAGCTCATAGGTGGTCAGGTGCTCGACCTTGAAGGTGAGGGCAAGGAGCTTGGTGAGAAGGATCTTATTCGCATTCATGAGAATAAAACGGCAGCACTACTAACGACTTCAGTGCGCCTGGGCGCGATGACGGCTAATGCCACACCCGACAAACTCGAAGCTCTCACTACCTTCGGCTACAATCTAGGTCTCGCATTCCAAGTTATCGATGACATTCTCGATGTTACTCAGACTACCGAAGTCCTCGGTAAAACAGCAGGTAAAGACGAGGCAGTCGATAAGTCGACCTATCCAGCTATTCTCGGCTTAGAAGAGTCTCGAAATGAGGCTGCACGCCTCACCAAAAAAGCACTGAATTCACTGGAGATCTTTGGTGAAAAAGGTGCGCGTTTGGAGCAGATCGCCCGCTACTTACTTGAGCGAGAGTATTAATACTTTCAGATAGTATCCTAGAAATACCGCGAGCTGTCTCTTACTCAGTGTTTGAGAGTGGGGTAGTCTACGGTTCTTAAATCTGTAAGTGTAGTATTAGGTGACATGGCAGCTAGCCGAAAGACTCATGCATTATCTGATTTTGTTCTTTTATCATAGAAACTCTTCAATAAAGTGTCGCTTCAGTAACACTTTCATTTAGAAAACTTCATCAATGGCTAGACCCGTAACATTATTCACAGGGCAGTGGGCAGACTTGCCTATTGCAGAGCTTCTTCCTCAAGTAAAAAACATGGGCTACGACGGTGTCGAGCTAGCATGCTGGGGTGACCACTTCGATGTCCAGAAAGCGCTCAATGATGCGGACTACATATCTAGCATGTGGGCGCTTTTAGAGGCGAATGACCTTTCCTGCTTCGCGCTATCTAATCATCTCGTAGGTCAGTGCGTTTGTGACCTGATTGACGATCGTCACAAGGCGATTCTTAGCCCAGAGATCTGGGGTGACGGTGAGCCAGAGGGCGTTCGTCAGCGCGCAGCGCAGGAGCTCATTGATACCGCAAAGGCGGCTCGCAAGTTCATGGACGCAGGACGTGACTACATGGCATCTCGCTCTGGTCACTCCGCAGCAAGTGGTAAGGTCGTGGTAAACGGCTTCACTGGCTCAAGTATCTGGCACGCTCTCTACGCATTCCCTCCGACAAGTCAGGAGTATTTAGAAAAGGGCTTTGTGGATTTCGCAGAGCGCTTCACGCCAATTCTCGATGCATTTGAGAAAGAGGATGTTTACTTCGCCCTTGAGGTGCATCCTACTGAAATAGCTTTCGATATCACTTCGGCTCGACGCGCCCTAAAGGCTGTGGGTGACCACCCACGATTTGGCTTTAACTACGACCCTTCACACCTTGGTTATCAGGGAGTGGATTATGTGAAGTTTATTTACGAATTTGGTGAGCGTATTTTCCATGCGCACATGAAGGATGCTTGGTGGGGACATGGCAATGGCGATGTGGGCGTTTTTGGTGGTCATACGGACTTCACGGACAGTCGCCGTTATTGGGATTTCCGCTCGGTAGGTAGGGGTGATATTAATTTTGAAGAGATTATCGTAGCTCTCAATGACGTCACCTACACGGGACCTCTCTCCATCGAATGGGAAGATGGCAGAATGGATCGCTTCGAAGGGGCGAAAGAAAGTTGTGAATTTACCAAGAAGATTGACTTCTCTCCTAGTGATATGGCATTTGACGCGGCTTTTGATAAAGACGAACAATAAGCAAGATGAGTAAAAAAATTAAAATGGGAATGGTCGGAGGTGGCCGTGGTGCCTTCATTGGCTACATTCACCGCATCGCAGCAGCTATTGATCAGCAGATTGAGCTCGTGTGTGGAGCCTTCAGCTCAGACCCACAGCGCTGTGTCGACTCGGGGAGTGATTTCTTTGTCGATGAGAGTCGTTGCTATGGCTCCTATGAGGAAATGATGAAGAGTGAGGCTGCTCTTCCTGAAGCGGAGCGTATGGACTTCGTTGTCATCGTTACGCCCAATCACCTCCACTTCCCAGCTGCAAAAGCTGCTCTAGAGGCAGGTTTTCACGTTCTATCTGATAAGCCTGCGACATTCGATCTTGCTGAGGCCCTGGAGCTGAAGAGTATCGTCGAGAAGTCAGGCTGTCTCTATGGGCTGACTCATAACTACACTGGCTACCCGCTCGTGAAGCAGGCTCGTCATATGGTAGCGACAGGCTCCATTGGTAAGGTGAAGAAGGTTTCTGTGGAGTATCCACAGGGCTGGCTAGCTACGAAGGTCGAGGACTCAGACCAAAAGCAAGCTGCATGGCGCACCGATCCGACGAAGTCAGGAGCCGCAGGCTGTATGGGTGACATCGGCACGCATGCTGAAAATCTCGCTGAATATATCACCGGTCTAGAAATCGAAGAACTAGCAGCCGACCTATCGGTCATGGTTGATGGTCGTTTGCTCGATGATGATGGTAACGTGCTACTTCGCTTTAAGGGTGGCGCAAAAGGTCACCTGATGGCGTCGCAAGTCGCTGTTGGTGAAGAGAATAACCTAAGCATACGTGTATGGGGTGAAACGGGAGGGCTAGAATGGCATCAAAGAGAGCCTAATACCCTACTGGTAAAGCACCTTGATCGTCCTACTGAAATCTACCGAACAGGCCATGACTATCTCTGTGCCGCCGCTCAGGAGTGCACTCATACTCCACCAGCTCATCCGGAAGGATATTTAGAGGCATTTGCCACGATTTATAAGAACTTCTCCAATCATATCCGTGCGATCAAGCAGGGAGATACAGCAGACGAGATTACTCTCGACTACCCGAGTATCGACGACGGTATTCGTGGCATGGGCTTTATTGACGCCGTTGTTAGCTCCTCAGCTAATAATGCCGCCTGGACACCTCTGCCTTCTTTAGAGAAGTAAGGGGTAGCGACTCACCTCTAGCTGATTGCTAAATCACTGCTGTGAAGTAATGATTAACTACTGTGAACGCTAATTCTCAATTCCCAGCAGCCTTGCCCACAGTGGCAAGGCTGCTTTTTCTTATATCCGTCCTGATGATTGCCTCATGGGGGATTGCGGCGGTGGTATTTGAGCCTGCTTTGGAATCGGCTACTGAGCCAGCTGACTCTAGTCAGAGCTCGGTGGTATCGGCTACTAGAGCTCTCTGGCCGACGGCAGTGGCATTGGCTGTGATTTTAATTTCCCGACAGGCGGCACTTGGCTTGTTTGCGGGGAGTATGGCTGGGTGCTTTCTGTTATTTGGTAGTGATGCTGGGGCTGCCTTTAAGAGCTTGCTAGTAGATCACTTTTTCCCGTCCATGCAGGGGTCGTGGCGTATAGGGGCGATTGTTTTCACCCTTATTTTAGGAGCGTTCACCGTGGTCATTGAGAGGGGAGGGGGCTTTCGCTCACTAGTCTACCGCCTGCTCAACCAGTCTAAGGGCGACCCAAAGAGGCGACTCGAAGCAGCGACTGGCATGATGGGGCTGGTCTGCTTTTTTGACGGATTGGCCAATAGTTTACTTGTGGGCTCAATCACACAACCTCTTGCCGATAGAGTGAGGGTAAGTCGGGCAAAAATGGCATACATTGTCGATAGCACTAGTAGCTCAGTGGCATGTCTGGCCTTTATATCAACGTGGATTGCTACCCAGCTGAGCTTGATCGAGCAGGGGGTGGCTGGTTATGGTATCGAAACCTCTGCCTATGGGTTGTTTTTTGCATCCATTTGGCAGAATTTTTACTGTGTTTTTACTCTGCTCCTTGTCGTCGTAGTGATTTGGCGACGATGGGACATGGGGGCGATGAAGAGGGCTTCGATGCAGGGTATCGATGATGAGGCACCTGAAGATAACCTAGATGATTCTACCTCTATTTGGATAGCTCTTGTCCCTATTGCTGTATTGGTGGTGAGTATTATCTCTTTATTTTATCTCTGGGAGACGCAGCCGCTATTTCCTATTACGAGTGAGAAGTTGACTTCGGCCTTCAGCGGTAGCGCTGGTCCCTACGCACTTACCCTAGGTAGTGTCATCGGCTTAGTTACTGCGGCAGCTCTTTTCCCACGCCAGAAAGTTAGTCGATTACCCTCGGCAGTCCATGACGGGGCGGCTAGTATGCTAGCACCTCTCTTGATCTTAGTGATGGCATGGACCTTCGGTAGCGTGCTATCTCAGCTAGGAACGGCAAAGTGGCTTGCTGAGAGCATGAGCTCGTCAGTGGATGTCAGTTATTTCCCCGCAGTTATCTTTATCACAGGTGCTTTGGTCAGCTTTATGACAGGGAGCTCGTGGGGGACGATGGCTTTACTCATGCCGATGGCTATACCTTCTTATCTAGACCTTGCTGGTGATAATCCTGAGCTGCTTTCGGCAGTGATAGGCGCTGTGTTTAGCGGTGCTGTCTTTGGTGACCATTGCAGTCCCTTTAGTGATACGACTATTGTGAGCGCCTTTTCCTGCGGGGTGAGTCCTCGTGAGCATGTGATCACGCAGCTGCCTTATGCGACTCTGGCGGCGGTAGTTGCCTTGGTCATTGGCTATGGTGGTCTAGCGGTAGGCTTGGCACCTTGGCTGTGTATCTTACTCGGTGCTCTTTTACTAGTCACACTGGGGCTTCTGAGCACGCGAGCTAGAGATGCGCGTCATCAGTAGCCATAGTAAGAGGCCGACTGCTAAGGTGATAGGAATCATAGTGAGGGCATTACCAAAGTCGGTGGTCTGAAGCCTGAGGGCGAAAATAGCTGAGAAGCTACCGTATGCGACATTGAGAAAAAGGCTCTTAATACTCAGAATGGATGCACGTTGTTTGGAGGGTGCCTCGGCATTGAGGTAGCGGCTCAGTAGAAAGCCTGTGTGAATGAGTGACATGGTGGTGAAAATCACCGCAATAATAGCTATGGGGCCATTAAGTAGTGATAGGCCGAGTGAACCGCTGAGGGCGACGCCACCTGCGATGAGTATATTGGCATTGGGTGAGAATGCTTTGGCAAGAGGTCGAGCGTAGAGTGGCACTAGCCAGCCGCACAGTGATACTGCTGCGCCAATGATGCCAAAGGCGTATTCAGGTAGCCCAAGCCAGCGTAAGTATTCGCTGATGACCGTGGCGAAGGTGCGGGTTGTAGAGTCGATGAGTAAGGCGGCGAGGATGATAATGACGAGCCAGCGAGTGCTGAGTATCCAGCTAAAAGCCTGTTTCATGTCGATGAAGATGGTCTTGATGGATGGTGGCTTGATGGCGGCCTTTGTTTTGATACGAGATGACAGGTTGTCTGCTTTCTCGCTAGAGGCTCCATCAGGCTCTCTGAGTCGGAACGATAGCCAGACACAAATGAGGGCTGAGATGAAGCAGAGGATAATAGGCGCCTTTAGGCTGAGGATGGGAGGGAAGCCGCCAAAGATCATCTGCATACGCTCATGATCGTAGCTGAGGGCTCCTATGAGCATGGCAATAACCATGCCCAGCGAGCGCCAGCGCATGGCAGAGACTAAGGTGTCATCCCATCTTTGAGTAATGGATGACTGGTCGTGCTCGATTTGCTTCAGAGAATCGTATGCGAGTGCTTCATCAGCTCCGCTGGATGCGGCTTCCGCCAGACCGCTAAGCACTCGATTGATAGCGCATAAGCCAAAGAGGCCCCAGCCTGCATTCTGTGGTGCTAGGATGAGCAGTAGCATCTCAAGAGCCATGCTAAGTGCTGCGAAGATAACGAGCTTTCTACGCCCTATGATATCGGCCAGCACGCCAGAGGGAACTTCGAAGATGGCTATAGTGAGTGCCCAGATGACATTGAGCCAGAAGAACTGGGCGATACTCAAGCCCATGTCAGTGAAGAAAACAGCAAAGACAGGGTAGTAGAACCGTGCATTAAAGAGCACACGAAACCATACGAAGAGTCGTAAGTTTCTCTCTAAGTCTTGGGGATAGGATACGGCTTTCATAGCTTAGTGTATAGGTGGTTCGGAGCTATGAGGCGGGTGTGCCCAGTCTTTCATTGACGGTAAGCTCGCACCTTCTTATGCCTGAAAGCAAACAACTCGAACCTTCCATCAGAGGGGTTCGAGTTGTTGAGAGTAATAGCTAGCTGTTTTTTGAACTACTAGGCTAAGGGTTGATTAGCTTGGATCTCCCTGAGCTGCCTCTGCAGTCTGGTCGGACTCTTTAGGCTTTTTTGAGGCTGTTTTATCAGCTTTTGCTTGAGGCTTCTCATTAGGCTTCTTCACTTGCTCGTCTTGCTGTGTTTCTTTGAGCTGTGGCTCGTTCTCTGCCGGGCTAGTGGAGTTCTGCTGATTAGATTGGTTGGGTTGATTATGGCGCTGTTTTTTCTGCTGCGCTTTTTTCTGCTCATTTCTCTGGAGCATGGACTGCTCTTCGATGGTAAAGAGCTCAGCGATACGAAGGCTACGCTTAGCGAGTTCACGACCTTCTTTATCTGGAATGAGTGCGATACCTTCTTCGTTGACTTCACCTAGGAAGATTTTCCATGCGCGCTTGGCGATGGTTTTAGAGCTGATCTTAGGTTTCTTGTCCTCTTGCTGAGGTGTGTCTTGACGGTTGTTGCGGTTGCGCGATCTTCCTCGTCTCGCAGGCTTTCGGTCGCCATCATTTTCTTGCTGAGAGGAGTTCTCAGTTTTTGCTGATTGGGTATTGTTCTCGCTGCTTGTAGAGGCTTGGGCAGGAGACTTGTCAGATTCCTTACTGCTGGCAGTGTCCTTAGCGCTTGAAGAACTGTCCTTTTTAGTGGCAGTTTTTTTACTGGCGCGTTTGGTTGCTTTGGCTGGCTTTTCTTTGGGTGCTGATGTGGTGCCAGTGGACTCTTTCTTTGGTGCTTTAGCAGCTGATTTTTTGCTGCTGGTGTTTTCCTTGGAGTCGGCTGAGTTGGTTTCTTCGGGCATATAAAGTGGTTGTAATGGTTGATAGGTATGGCGCAGCAATGGTGATGTTGAGATGATTGAGGGGGCTCAGAGTATCTCTCAACGATACTGGCTATAGATCGCTATTGAATGAGTGAATTAATAGTTGTCAATATCGTCGTGACTAAACTCGTCTGAGCTATTTGGGCCACCTGCGTTATTGGGTCCGAGTGACCAGATATCGAAGTCTGGATTCATTTCACCGGGGCTTCTGTAATAGAGAGGATGCCCCCATGAATCAACGATGACGTAGCCTTCTTTGATCGAAACATTAAGGTTTTTCCCTTTAGCGTAGGGGTCTAGTTTATCGAAATAAACTGTCTCGCTATCATCCGTGTCACCGTCGAGGTCGTAGTCGCCGTGAAGCGCCTGATAGAGCTCTTTACTGGATGTAAATGAGCCGTCACCATCGGGTATTTGGTTGTTGTCGAGTTTGTATGACTCCAGTGCATTCTCAATACCACCGATGAGCACTTGGGTGCGCTTTTCGTCGACCTGTTTTCTCACTGTGCCCAAGCCTGCAATAACTAATGCGGATAGGGCACCGATGATGGCGATGACGACCAGCAGCTCAATGAGGGTAAAGGCAGCAGCGGTTTTGTTTCTGTGTGGGGAGCTTGCTTTCATAGTAGCGGCTTCTGTTGAGATGGTGATTAGTTTTGCTCGTCTACGTTTGAGATCATCTTGATGAGCGGTAGGAATAGTGCGAGCACGATGGTTCCTACAATGAGGGCAAGAAATACAATCATAATGGGCTCTAGCACAGATGTGAGGGCATTTACCGCATTATCAACTTCGTCATCGTAAACGTCTGCTACTTTGAGAAGCATGTCGGGTAATTGACCTGTTTCCTCACCGACGTCTACCATGCTGATAACCATTGCTGGGAAAATCGGGCTGGCTTGCATCGGGGCGACGATAGACTCACCCTCTTTTACTGCGGCGTGAACGGTGTCAATGGACTTTGCGATAACCACGTTTTCTGAGGTGTCTCTGGTGATGGTAAGGGCCTGTAGAATCGGGACACCTGATGTGACGAGTGTTCCGAGTGTTCTTGCGAAGCGCGATACTGAGCTTTTCTTAAGAAGGTCACCGAAGAGTGGGATTTTCAGCTTAAAGGTATCAAACTTAGCTCTTCCGTCTGTGGTGCTA
This sequence comes from Akkermansiaceae bacterium, assembly GCA_023301645.1. Classification (GTDB taxonomy): domain Bacteria; phylum Verrucomicrobiota; class Verrucomicrobiia; order Verrucomicrobiales; family Akkermansiaceae; genus Oceaniferula. Next base: position 7,340 of record JALZUH010000064.1, on the reverse strand, counting down.
GCCCATGCCTTGAATCCCATTCCAGCAAGTCCTACAAGGGCAAAGATCCATGCAACATTAGGAAGGATGAAGCTTCTGCTGAGCATGAACTCAGACATACCGAAGACGGCTTGTGAGATGAATGGCAGTTCGCTGTCCTGATCCTGAAACATTTCCTTAAACTTAGGAACAATAAAGATCATGAGGAAAACAAGAATAGCAACGGCGATGAAGAGCACGATGGCAGGATATACCATGGCTGATACGATCTTGTTCTTAAGCTTGTCTGCCTTTTCCATGTATTCGGCAAGACGCTTGAGGACGATTTCAAGCACACCACCAAGCTCACCAGCTTTGACCATGTTAATGAAGAGCTTGTTGAAGATCTTCGGGTGCTGCGCAAGACTCTCTGAGAATGTAGCACCAGTCTGCACCGAGTCGGCGATAGAGTTGATGGTGTTTTTTAACACAGGGTTAGGCTCTTGCTTAGCGAGGACAGTGAGTCCCCTAAGGAGTGGTAAACCAGCGTCGATAAGAGTTGCGAGCTGACGAGTGAAGATCATCAATACCTTAGGTTTGATGGTTTTACCTAGAGTGGACTTGGCGCCTTTAGCTCCTTTTTTAGCGGCACCAGGTGTGGCAGCTGCAGCTTTGGTTGCGGCTTTGCCTGATGCGACGGCAGCTACATTAGTAGGGTAGAGGCCGTGGGTGCGAAGTTGCTGGACGGCATCTGCATCGGATGCAGCTTCTAGGATTCCAGTTTTTTCTTCACCCCTAGCGTCGAGGGCTGTGTATTGAAAGTTAGGCATAGTCGTTTAAGGTAAAAGGATGATAGAGTTTATTTTTCTTATTATGAACTTAAGAAATATGATTTGAAATATAAAAATGATAAATTGATTTGATTGCGAGGTGATCGCTTTGAAATCAATGAGAGGTATTTTTGTATAATTAGGTGTATTTAAGAACCTCTTCGATGGTGGTTGTGCCTTCGTAGATGTTTCTTAGTCCATCCTCTCGTAGCGTCTGCATACCGAGCTCAATGGCTTTCTGCTTGATGACCACACTTGGTGCGCGCTCAGTGATGAGCTCGCGAATGGGGTCGGTGACATTGAGTAGCTCGAAGAGGCCGCGGCGACCTTTGTAGCCTGTTTTGTCACAAACGTCACAGCCTTTACCGGTGTAGAATTCCTTATCTCCAAGCTCGTGGGCTGAAATGCCAAGCTGGCTTAGAACAGAGTCATTAGGCTCGTAAGGAGTCTTACAGTTTTTACAAATGGTTCGGAGTAGTCGCTGGGCTAAGACGCCTTCTAGTGATGCGGCTACCAGGAAGGGCTCGGTGCCCATGTCGATGAGTCGAGTGACCGCACCAGGGGCGTCATTGGTGTGGAGTGTTGAGAGCACGAGGTGACCAGTCAGGGATGCTTGAATAGCAATCTGGGCTGTTTCTACATCACGAATCTCACCTACAAGAATACGGTCGGGGTCTTGACGTAGGAATGCGCGAAGAATACGTGAGAAAGTGAGTCCTATGCCTTCATCAACGGGGACTTGAACGATACCATCTACGTCATATTCCACAGGGTCTTCTGCGGTGAGTAGCTTGGAGTCGACGGTGTTGATCTCGCGCAGTGCTGCGTAGAGAGTGGTGGTCTTGCCGGCACCTGTTGGGCCGGTGCAGATGAAGATACCATTGGGCATGCGCACGGTTTCGTTAATGTAGTTGAATACATTGGCTGGCATGCCGAGCATCTCAAGATCTAGGTTGATATTGCTGCGGTCAAGGACACGAAGCACGATACTTTCGCCATGCTGGGTGGGGAGCGTGGAAACACGCATGTCTACCTGCTTGTCACCTACTTGCTTGACGATACGACCGTCTTGAGGAACTCGTTTCTCGGCAATGTTCATGTTCGACATGACCTTGATACGCGAGAGGATGGCTAGTGAGAGGTGTGCTGGAGGTGGCGCCATCTCGTAGAGGGCTCCGTCAACACGGTAGCGGATTTTGAAGTCAGATTCGAAGGGCTCGAAGTGAATATCTGAGGCTCCTTCGTTAATAGCTTGGAAGAGCACGAGGTCCACGTAGCGAATAATGGGTGCTGAGTTGGCCTCAGACTCCATGTTGTTTTTGCCATCTGCGGCATCAAATCCGAGCTGGAGCTGACCTAGGATGTCATCCATGGCATGCTGGGTGCCACCATAGACTTCGTTGATCTTTTTCTCAATGAGGTGATCGGGGGCAATGGCTAGCTGGATTTCTCTACCAGTAGCAAAGCGTAGGTCTTCAACGGTTTGAGGATTGAGGGGGTTAGTCAAACATACGGTGAGACCTTGTTCGTCAAATTTGATAGGAAGAGCTCCGTTCATGCGAGCCGTGCTGGCGGGGATGAGATCGAGGAGGCCTTTAGCAGGAGTGAAGTTGCTGATGTCGACCATTCCTACACTAAGCTCATTGGCGATGATTGGCCAGATGTCTTCTTTGGTTTGAATGACTTCGAAGTCGGCAAGGATCTCAGATAGCTCTTTGCCACTACCTTCTACTTCGCTGATGATGTCTTCGGCAAGATATTGATCGATGAGTCCACGATTAATAAAAATGTCGATGAGTTGTGAATTATCCATATAAAATGACTATGCGGTTGCGTGATTTTAAATCGCTGGGTGCGGGGTATTGATTAGGTAAACTGAGGCTTGATTAGTCGTTATCTGCCATGGTGACTCGGAGCACCTCTGAAGCTGATGTGGTGCCTGCGAGGACTTTACGTATGCCGTCTTCTCTGAGTGTGCGCATGCCTAGCTCACGAGCGCGTTTGCGCAACTGAGGTGCGGGTAGGTCATCATTGATGAGGTGTCTTACTTCATCATCTACATTTAGAATTTCAAAGATACCCATACGTCCTTTGAAGCCGCCGTTACGACATTTAGCACATCCTACTGGTCCCATGATGTTACTTTCTGATACTTGGCTAGCATCTAGGTTGAGTGAGCGCATTTCTAAGTCGGTGAGGACGGCAGGTGCCTTACATGCGTCACAAAGTTTTCTGACAAGTCTCTGAGCAATGATGGCTCTTACCGATGAGGCAATGAGGAATCGCTTTACTCCGATGTCGGCTAGACGCGCAACGGCACCAGGGGCGTCATTGGTGTGGAGTGTGGAGAAGACGAGGTGACCGGTGAGGGCTGCCTGTATGGCAATACCTGCTGTTTCTTCATCTCGAATCTCACCAAGCATGATCACATTAGGTGCTTGGCGCATCATGGCTCGAAGTGCGGCAGCAAAGGTCATGCCGATATCGGTTTTGACCATCACCTGATTGATCCCAGGGAGTTCGTATTCCACAGGGTCTTCTACGGTGATGATTTTGCGATCCGGTGTGTTAATGGTGTTCAGGCAACCGTAGAGAGAGGTTGTCTTTCCTGATCCAGTAGGGCCCGTGACGAGGATAATACCGTCGGGTAGGCGGATGAGTCGCTCGATGACTTCTTGGTCGTCTGAGAGGAATCCTAGCTCAGGCAGTCCGAGCATGAGTGATGTTTTGTCAAGAATACGCATGACGATGCTCTCGCCATGGTTACTCGGGACGGAAGAGACACGAAGGTCAATTTCCTTACTACCTATGCGAATTTGGATTCGGCCGTCTTGTGGTAGGCGTTTCTCAGCAATACTCATGCTGCCACTCATGACCTTAATACGGGTAATAATGGCTGGGTGGAGCTTTTTGGGGTGGTTGTCGACTTCGATGAGCTTGCCGTCGATACGGAAGCGGATACGAAGGGTTGTCTCCATAGGCTCGATGTGAATATCACTGACCTTCATGCGGAAGGACTCCTTGAGCATGGTGGAGACGATCTTGATGATAGGTGCATCTTCAGGGCTCGCCGACTCAGCGCCCTCACCTGTGACAACGGTGAAGGTTTGGTCTTCCATCTCAGCATCCTTGTTACCGTAGTAGGTGTCGATGAGCTTAGTGATGGATGATGGTGTGCCGCAGATGAGGTGGACCTCGCGCTGCAATACATGAGGCAGGCTGTCAGATGTTTCAATGCTGAGCGGGTCACTAACGGCGACGGTGAGTGTTTTGCCATCATCGAGCACTGCGACGGCGTTAAACCTTCTGGCTACCTCTTCAGTCATGGTGGCAACAACCTCAGGGGTGATCGAGACGTTGCTTAGGTCGTAGAAGTCGACTCTGGCATTTTGCGCGCAGACTTGAGACACCTGCTGCTCAGTGACGCGATTCATGCTGATCAATTGTTCGATCATATTGCTGTCACCTTGGTTTTGATGACGAATGGATTGCACCTCTTCGGCTGAAATAAGTCCAGCTTCTGAAATGAGTTCGAGTAGATAATCTTCGTTAGAAAACACAGTAAAAATCTTCGCTTTAGGGTTGTTGGTCAGGGTGAATCTCGGGCTGGTTTTCTGGCTAATTGCTGTGTGAAAATCCCGAGTATTCTCTTTTCTTACGTATTGAAATATGAATAAGAAGTTTGCTCAGACTGCGCATCCGATGTTCTGACGTCAAGCAGCCATCCTATAATTTTTCTGACACGTTTTATTTTTCCGTTAAATTACTTCGATTTACCATAGCCATCCTTGTGTAATTCTGCCTTATTGCCCTTCAAGTAACCTCATTATGACTCCACTAACATATTTTACTCTCGTTATCGGTCTTGGTATCGCCGCGCAGTGGCTTGCTTGGAGGAGCAAGTTGCCTTCTATTTTACTGCTCTTGTTCTTTGGCTTTGGTTTAGGACATTTTAGCGGGGTGACCATCGATAGCTATTTGGCAGCGGGCAATGTCGACGTGCTGCTCTCTGCTGTGGGCTTGTGCGTGGCGGTTATTCTCTTTGAGGGCGGGCTTACGCTCAAGTTTTCAGATCTCAAGGAAAGCGGAACACCTGTGCTACGGTTATGCACACTGGGGGCGGTGCTGAGCTTCTTCCTGACTTATTTAGCATCTAGGCATATATTAGGCTATGACTGGAGGGTTGCGGCTCTGCTGGGTGCCATTCTCGTGGTCACTGGTCCTACGGTGATTGCACCGTTGTTGCGCCATATTAATCCATCGCGTAAGATCGGTAATGTGGTGAAATGGGAGGGGATTGTCATCGATCCTATTGGGGCAATACTTGCCGTATTAGTCTATCAGGTCGCCATTGCAGGTAATGTGGAGGCTGCAAAAAATGAAATTTTCACAGCGCTCGGCTTAACGCTCCTCATCGGGGTGGTCTTCGCTTTAATTCTCGCAAAGGTCATCGAGCTCATGCTCAAGCACCACTTGATTCCTGATTACCTGCATTCGGTCTTCTTGCTGGCAGTGACGGCGGTGGCTTTTGCTGCGTCGAATGCCGTGCAGGCAGAGTCCGGGTTATTGACCTGCACAGTGCTCGGTATTGCACTGGCAAATCAGAAGTCGGTGTCGGTGAAGCATATTCTGGAGTTTAAGGAAAACCTTAGGGTGCTCATTATTTCTGTATTATTTATCATCCTATCAGGTCGTGTCGTGCTCGGCGAGCTACTTGAGGCATTGCCTAAGGGCTTAGGTTTGCTTGCTATTCTCGTGCTCATTGTGAGACCGCTCTCTGTCTTTGGCTCGAATCTATTCAGTAATAAGGTGACCTTTAAGGAGCAGGTATTCCTCTCCATGATGGCTCCTCGAGGGATTGTGGCAGCAGCCGTTACTGCGATCTTTGCGCTGGAGTTTGAGCATGCTGTCGATGACGGTATTCTGAGTGCTGAGATCGGTGAGTCGATGCATCAGATGGTGCCAATTGTCTTTATTGTCATTGTCGGAACGGTGGCTATCTATGGACTGCTTTCGGCACCTCTCGCCCGTAAGCTGGGTCTGGCCTCGAAGAATCCACGTGGTATTCTCTTTGCGGGTGCTCCTAAGTGGTCGCTGCTTGCTGCTTCTGCATTGATGAAGGATGGGCATGATGTGCTACTTCTAGATACAAATTACGATAATATCGCGCAAGCGAAGCTACTCGGCCTACCTGCTCACCGTGCTAATATTCTCTCTGATTACGTCGAGGAGGAAATCGAGTTTACTGGTCTAGGTCAGCTGGTGGCAACAACTCCTAACGATGAGGTTAACTCGCTTGCGGGGCATCACTTCATCCATATTTTTGGTCGTAAGAATATTTGGCAAATAGCACCGAAGGATGACAAGGATCATCACCAGACGGCTGTTTCTAAGCATACTCGTGGGCGTATTTGCTTCGAGTCTCGTCCGCAGCTAGATGACTTAGATGCCTTTGTCGATGCGGGTGCGCAGATTAAGAGCACGACGGTCTCTGAGCAGTTCACCATCAATGACTTCCACCAGATGTATGGTGAGCACGCGATCATTCTCTTTTTAGTCACTCCAGAAACAGGTCTAGAGGTAGCGTATTCGGAAATGCGTGAGCCTGCCACAGGAACGACGATTTATGCCATTATCCCGCCGCAGGAGGTGAGTGTGAATCGTGAAGTGTAATCATAGCTTTATGTATAAGGACTTAGAAGCTAGCTTGCATGATCTGTTTTGGTCGTCTGAAGGGGCACCAAGTGAGCAGCCACTGATTAAGGATTTCTTGCAAACTTACTCAGGGTCAGCCCTTGAGTTGGGTTGTGGTTCAGGGCGCTTGCTGCTTCCTTTGCTCGAAGACGGCTATCTGGTGGAGGGGCTCGATAATTCCGAAGAGATGCTTGAGCTTTGTCGTGCGAGTGCTGGTGATAGTGACCCCGTGCTCCATCATGCTTCGATGGCGAATTTTCAGACAGGCTCGATCTACGGCGCAATGATGATCCCTGCCTTTACCTTGCAATTTATCAGTCCAGAGGAGTTACCGAGTGTGCTGGCTCACATCAAGTCTCACCTTCATCCGGGTGGTGGTCTCTATATTACGACCTTTATTCCGTGGGCTGAAATCACAGGCGAGCTTGAGGAGGGGAAGTGGCTACTCGACCATGAGGCGAAGATCGGCGAGGCTGGCGTGGCGCGCGACACGGCGAAGTGCCATACGAAATTCTCCATCAAGCGTCTCTCTCAGCAGCTCACACGCAATCATCGCTACAAGGTCGTTTCTCCGCAGGGGAAGGTGCTACAAACAAGTGAAAGCACCCACCAGCTTAGCTGGTATTGGCCACGGGAAATGGAGGGTTACCTACAGGCAGCAGGATTTAGCGTGCAGCAGACGATTGGTGACTTCGACCCCGAGGTTCCTTGTGATGAGAACAGTCAGGTGATTACCGTGATTGCTAAGCTCGATGATGAGGAGGGTGCTGAAGCGTTAGCTTGAGGTGGATTGATCAAGGATTGATCGAGCTGAAAAGAGCAGTGCGCGTCAGGAAGCTAGCGCATAAAAAAGCACCC
>JALZUH010000063.1 GCA_023301645.1 Akkermansiaceae bacterium | reverse complement strand
TCTCTTTGCGGAACCATGTTCTCTGGCGCTTGGCATATTGGCGTGTAGCGGCTGCGATGAGCTCAGTGCATTGCGCGCGGTCTATGTCACCAGCAAGTAAGGTTCTGATCTGGGAGACACCAATTGCTTTTTGGCAAGTGATGGATGCTTCTGGTAGGGCAGCAACTTCTTCAATGGCACCTGATGCGAGCATGATTTCTGCACGGAGATTGATACGCTGGCGTAGCTCCTCGACATTCCATGCTAGGTAGATGCCGCGAAGTTGTTTCTCAGTGGCTTCATTGGCCTTTTTCCACGTGTTTTTGAGTTCTGACATTTTTTGCCCAGAGAGGAGGCATATTTCGAGAGCGCGGATGACATAGCGGCGGTTCTGGAGATTAGTCATGGCGGCACCTTCGGGATCGAGGTCTCTGAGCTGGGCAATGAGGGTGTCGTCGCTCTTGGTCTCTAGCTCAGCACGTAGGCTCTCATCACTAGCGGGGACAGGAGACGGGCCGTGGGTGAGGAACTTAAGATACATGCCAGACCCACCTGTGACGATGGGTGTCTTGCCTCGTGATTGCACCTCCTTAATGGTTGCTTGTGCCATTTCTCGGTAGGCCATGGCGTCACATAGCTCGTCTGCCGTCAGCACTCCGTAGAGGTGGTGAGGTGCCTGTGCCAGCTCGTCGGCACTGGGGGCAGCAGAGATGATCTCCATGCCTTTATAGATCTGGTAGGCGTCAGCATTAATAATCTCACCACCCGTGAGCTTAGCCATCTCAATGGCAATGGCGGTCTTCCCCGAGGCAGTAGGGCCGCAGATGTAAATGGGCTGAGTCATATCCTGAGTGGAGTAAAAGAGAGAATGGCGTGGATGCCCATAAAAAAAGCCCGCTTGGAGTATGATCTCTCAAGCGGGCTTTGTTGATTATTTCTAGCTGTAGCTGATTACTCAGCAGCTGGCTCTGATGATGTCTCTTCAGATGAAGCTGCTGGTGCGTCTTCTTGCTTAGCGCGGTTGTTGTTACGTGGCTTGTCATCGCCCTGAGGCTTTGCGTTAGCACCGTTGACAACGAGGTTGCGCCCCATGAATGGCTGGTCGTGAAGGACCTCTACAGCACGCTTTGCTTCGTCAACATTGAGCATCTCAAGGAATCCGTATCCCTTCGAACGATGGGTGTGACGGTTGTAGATGATCTCTACGTTACGCACAGTTCCGATGCCTTTGAAGAGGTCTTCGATGTCGTGCTCGGTAGCGTCGTAGGAGAGGTTTCCGAGGTAGAGACGAGGTGTTTCTACTGGGAAGTTCTTGGTTCCGTTAGCACCTGCTCTTGAGTTACCGCCTTCGGTCTTACCACGTGCATTGCGCGTGTTTGACTTAGCTGCAGTTTTCTTGCCTTCGCCTGACTGAGTGGCTTGAGTTGCTGGGTGAGAGCCTGTGGACTGTCTTCTAGGTGGGCGTGTAGGTGCCTTGTAGAGTCCGAAGAACTTGAGGATTTTCTCCCAGAGAGTGAGTGGGATTGGCTTGGCTTGACGCTGACGGCTTCCGCCTCCTTGTCTGTTGCCGCCACCTTGGTTTCCACCACTTGGTCGTCTGTTGCGATTGCGGTTTCTGTTACGATTACGGTTATTGTTGTTACCGCCTTGTCTGTTGTTTGAGCCAGCATTTGAGCCTCGGCTACCTTTTGTTTCTTGTGACATTGTGTGTCGTTTTTATGTGTTGGTTACGCTGGCGAGCCTCATAGTTAGTTTTAGATGTTTGTTGACCCAGATGCTATTGTTAGCATTCCATCATCCGTTGCGGTCTTGGAAATCGCAGAGACGTAGATGATGTGGTCTATCTATTGGTGAGCTCGCCTAGGAGCGTTATTTGGGTGCCGTAGTTCTCAGACGTGTCATGGCAATAATCGACATGTCATTCCCTCGGGAGGGAAGATGGGTGTTTGATTTGTTAAGATATGTTGATAATCTTGCAAACCGAACTAATCATTAAGTCCATCGGCGACAGGAAACTACTCAGGGTTATTGAAAATACAAGATTTGAATGAAGTAATCTGATATTAGCCCATTTTGTATTTTTTAGAGAGTCTGCTTATGGCAGGGAGGAAAAAACCCACCACCGGTATGAGTTACCAGTGATGGGTTGTTAGATGGGTTTCTCCGAGGAGATGTGCCGAGATTGAAGTCTCTAGATATGCGGTGTTGAAGCTGCTTCGTGCTCTTCTTCAGCTGCTTCTAGCTCAATGCGCTGCTTCGGGATGACTCGGATGAATTTCTTCACTGATGCTTCCCAGTTGTCTAAGATTTCCTTGGCTCTGCCGCTGCCGGTGAGTTCATAGTGTTCTTCGACGAGGGCTTTGACGGTGGCGATGTCTTCCTGACGTTTGATCGGAAGAGGGGCTACCATCTCAGGGTTGATACGTGACTGGAAGCGGCCATCTACGTCGTAGATGAATGCTGCTCCACCTGACATGCCTGCACCGAAGTTCTTACCAGTGATGCCGAGGATGAGGAGTAGTCCATTGGTCATGTATTCGGCACCGTGGTCACCTACGCCTTCACAGACTGCGGTGCTTCCTGAGTTTCGAACGCAGAAGCGCTCGCCTGCGCGTCCATTGACAAAGAGACTTCCCCCAGTAGCTCCATACATGCAGGTGTTTCCTACGATGGAGTTTGAGGCTGGGTCGAAGTTGGCCTCTGGTGATGGCTGCACGATGATGCGGCCTCCTGCCATGCCTTTACCAACGTAGTCATTAGCTTCTCCTATGGCGTGGATGTTAATACCACTACAGAGGAAGGTTCCGAGTGATTGTCCTGATGAGCCATTAACGGTGAGGTTGATGGTGCCGTCAGGTAGTCCGTGATTGCCGTGGATGTCTGCAATGCGACCAGCGAGTCGTGTGCCGATGTTACGATCGGTGTTGACTACCTTGTATTGGAGATTCATCGCTGGGCGATCCATGAGGGTGGCGAGGTCTTCACTGCCGAGCTCTTTCTTAACGTCTTCGAGGATCTGTAAGTCGAGGGCTGGCTTGTGAATGCCGTCATTTCTGTCATCAAGGCGGATGCGTGAGATTTCAGAAACGTCAACACCGTTAGACTTGGCAACTTCACTTGATACGTCTCTGAGCACTGGCTCGAGGTTGAGTGTGTTTGCCTTCGGGTGATCTGGGATGTTGCGCTGCTTGAGGAACTCAGTGTGACCGATGAGGTCGTCGAGTTTCTTAACTCCTAGTTCTGCCATAATACCGCGTGCTTCTTCTGCGCATGCGTTGAAGAAGTTGATGACCATTTCAGGTGTGCCTTTGAATTTGGCGCGCCATTTAGGGTCGGTGGTTGCGATGCCTACAGGGCAGTTGTTGAGGTGGCAGCGGCGAACGTAAACGCAACCCATTGCCATCATGGCAATCGTTCCGAAGTTGTATTCTTCTGCACCGAGAATGGCTGCTGTGATGATGTCTCTACCATTTCGTAGTCCACCGTCAGTTCTGAGGGTGACTCGTGAGCGTAGTCCATTAAGCACGAGTGCTTGCTGGGCTTCGGAGAGACCCATTTCCCATGGGAGTCCTGCGTGCTTAGTCGATGATAGTGGTGAGGCTGCGGTGCCACCATCGTGTCCTGAGATGAGGATGGTGTCGGCACTTGCTTTGGCCACACCTGCAGCAACGGTTCCTACACCAGCTTCTGCGACGAGCTTGACTGTGACGCGGGCTGTTGGGTTGATTTCCTTCAGGTCGTGGATGAGCTGTGCAAGGTCTTCAATGGAGTAGATGTCGTGGTGTGGAGGAGGGGAGATGAGCTGAACACCTGGCTGAGTATTACGCAGACGTGCAATGATGCCATTGACCTTATGAGCTGGTAGCTGGCCACCTTCTCCGGGCTTTGCTCCTTGTGCCATTTTGATTTCTAGCTCGTCAGCGTTGACGAGGTAGTGGGCAGATACTCCGAAGCGACCTGATGCGATCTGCTTGATGCGTGAGCGGGCGCGGTCTCCATTTGGGTATGGCTTGAAGCGGATTGGGTCTTCGCCACCTTCACCTGAGTCGGACTTACCACCGATGCGGTTCATGGCAATGGCGAGTGTTTCGTGTGCTTCAGGGGAGAGTGCTCCCATGGACATGGCTGCTGTGGTGAAACGGCGGCGGATGTCTTCGAGTGGCTCAACTTCTTCAATCGGGATGGGTCCAGAGGTCGCTGGGACGAACTCAAACATGTCCTTGATGGTCACTGGGTGAGTATCGAGGGTTGCTTTTACGTAGTCTTCGTATTCGTCCTGATCGCCGCTTTCTACGAATTCGTGGAAGCTCTTGACGACTTGTGTGGTGATGCCGTGGCGCTCACCTTGCTTACGGTAGCGGTTGTAGCCGGGGTCACCTAGGTCGAGTGGCTGGGTAGATTCATTGCCTTCAGCGATGTCTTGGTAGGCAGCTTTGTGGCGGATGAGAGATTCTTCAGCGATTTCAAGGAAGCCAATACCTTCGATGCGGGATTGTGCACCTGTGAAGCAGTAGTCCATGACGTCTTTTCCGATGCCGATGGCTTCAAAGATTTGAGCACCTTGGTAGGAGTTGAGCACGGAGATACCCATTTTGGACATGATTTTGAGGAGTCCTTTTTCAAGCGCTTTGCGATAGTTTTTCATCGCTTTGACCTCAGAGATGCCTTCGGTGATCTTGCCTTTTTTGTCGTTGTGGATGAGCTCACGGACTGTGGCGTAACCAAGGTATGGGCAGACGGCTGTAGCACCGAAGCCAAAGAGACATGCGATCTGGTGAGTGTCACGTGCTTCTCCGCAGTCGATGACTAGGGATGTGCGTAGACGCTTGCGTGCTCGGTTGAGGTGCTGGTGGACGGCACCTGTGACGAGCATCGCTGGTAGCGGAATACGGTCGACGGAGGCGGCGCGGTCTGTGAGAATGAGGATAGTGATGTTTTCGTCGACTGCTTTTTCAGCGGCTTCACATACTGTTTTCAGTGCGGCTTCCATGCCTGCACTTCCCGATGATGCGTCCCAAGTGGTGTCGATGACGCGGCTTGAGAAGCCTTGGTCTTTCATCTCTTTAATGCGCTCGATTTCTTGCTCAAGTAGAACAGCTGAGTCGAGGCTCAGTAGACGTGCGTGCTCGGGTGTTTCGTCGAGGATGTTGTGCTCAGGCCCTAGTCCCGCTGCTAGACTCATGACTGCGTGCTCACGAATCGGGTCAATGGGTGGGTTAGTTACCTGTGCGAAGAGCTGCTTGAAGTAGGTAGGCAGAAGGCGAGGGTAGGATGATAGTGCTGCCAGTGGGATGTCGTCACCCATGGAGAAGACGGCTTCTTGGGCGTTGTTAATCATCGGCGGGAAGACCATTTCTAGTTCCTCGGTATTGATGGCATGCATGATGTGCATGCGGGAGAGGGCGACTGGGTCTGTTTCGATCGCAGGCACCTGTGGCTCAGGAGAGATGAAGTCGTGGAGGGTGAGCTGCTGCTCGTCGATCCACTGACGGTATGGCTTTTGCTTGGCGAGGGTTTCTTTGATCTCGCGGTCGAAACGCATGGTTCCAGTAGATAGGTCAACTGACATCATCTGTCCTGGTCCTAGGCGGCCAGTTCTGATGACTTTACTGTCGTCGATCTCTACAGCACCAATTTCTGAACCGATGTAGAGGAGTCCGTCATTGGTGAGCTTGAAGCGTGAGGGGCGCAGTCCATTACGGTCGAGTGACGCGCAGAGGATATTACCATCAGTGTAGACGAGTCCTGCTGGGCCATCCCATGGCTCTGAGAAGCCTGAGTTGTATTGGTAGAAGGCGCGTAGGTCGTCTGAGATTTCTGCGTCATCACGGTAGGCTGGTGGCACGAGCATACACATGGAGTGCTCGAGTGAGCGGCCTGAGAGTGTGAGTAGCTCAAGAGCGTGGTCGAGGCTGGCTGAGTCTGACTCATTGTCCTTAAGGACGTTTTTGAGTAGGTCCATGTCTTCGCCCCATACGTCGGATTGGAAAAATTCTTCGCGGGATGCCATCCAGTTACGGTTGCCGCGCACGGTGTTAATCTCACCATTGTGACACATCATGCGGAATGGCTGGCCAAGAGGCCACGCTGGGAAGGTGTTCGTCGAGAAGCGCTGGTGATAGAGCACGATAGCTGTTTCGAAATCTGGGTCCTGTAGGTCGAGGTAGAATGCTCTGAGCGTGGCTGGCATCGCTAGGCCCTTGTAGGAGATTAGCTTGCTGGAGAATGATGGCATGTAGAAGTTTTCTACATCAACGGTCTTGTGCTCGATGGTGCGGCGGCAGAGGTAAAGCTGACGCTCGAAGTGGAGTGAGTCCCAGTCGGTAGGCTTCTCCATGAGGAGGTGGAGAATGTGTGGCTGGGTTTTTTGACCCAAGGTGCCGAGCTCTTCAGTGGCTACGGGAGTGGTGCGCCAGCCGATGAATGTAACTCCGCGTGCTTTGATGGTTTCTTCAGCAAGTGTTTTGATCTCCTGCTGAGCTTGTGTGTCATCTGCTGGTAGGAAAAATACACCAACGGCGAGGTCTTCGTCGTTTTTGAGGTCGTGACCTAGCTCAGCTGCTGCTTTACGGAAGATGGGGAGGGGGATTTGGCTGAGGATGCCAGAGCCGTCACCTGTCTTCATGTCGGCGTCGACTGCACCTCGGTGAGTCATGTTGCAGACAGATTCGACGGCAAGATTGAGGATTTCAAATGATCTGACGCCATTAATATTAGCAATAGCTCCCATGCCGCAGTTGTCTCGCTCGTTTGCAAAACTGTGAAGTGAACCTGTGCTGTCTGGGGTGCTAGTATGGTATGGGAAAGGCATGGTTGAAATAATGTGAGAAAAAGTAATAGGTAGATTGCGAAGAAATTGATGTCTCTATTGGTGCTCTTAAAGGCTTCTAATTAAAGACTTTGTTGAGTTTCTTTTGAGATGTTATCAAGATTTGGTCAGAGGTGGTATTGGTGCGTTGCTGTCGGCGTTTTAGGGCACTTTAGCACAATATCATGTTTTGTGGGGGGAGAAATAAGCTATTTTGGGTGGTTTTGCCAAGTGTGAAATTTACCATATTGCTAACTTAAGGTTATTACTCGTTTGTGGGGCGGATAGGTAGGGTGAATTAAATTCATGATAAAGGTGGTCTAGGGTTCTTGTGATAGTTGGTCTTAGGATTACGTATCTAGCTGTTGTAATAGACAATGTATAAATCGCGTATATATAACTTAGAATAATGAAGCAGTCGCAGTCACATGATACGTTAGGAGGTCTTCTTGGGCTTTTAAGACGTCATTTATTTCCATTGTCAGCGGGGTTGATGATGGTCTTGGCTTCGTATTTGGTCATGACTTCGCTTTTTAAAGAAGATGATAAGCCTGCCACTGAGGGAGCGCTGAAGCCCACTGGCCGTGATCGTTCTGCTACGAATCATAAGCTTTCATCGGCTAATGGGCAGGAGCCTAGGTCTTCTGAGAGGGTTCTTAAAGGTGATGAGTCTGAGTCTGATTCTGAGAAGGGTGGGCCTGAAGGTGATACCAAGCTCAAGGATACGCTTGCCCAAAAGCAAGTCGACCCGAAGGACTTGGTTGTTTTTCAAAAGGGGCAGAGGTCAAGTTCACACTTTAATAACGCCTCATTAGTCGTTGATAAAAAAGGGCTTCTTCGTGCCGCTATTTTAAAAGAGTCCTATAGAGTGGCACTCAAAGCTGAGGAGCCATCGTTCAATCTTAATAATGTGGCGGCTGAATACTTCCGTCTTGGTGACAGGAGAAAGGCACGTGAGGTGCTCAAGAAATCACTAAGTCTCGCCGTTTACCCAGATGATGCTAGGAAAACGACGCAAGCAGTCTCTTCGGTTGTCAGGGCGATGTTATCTCTGGAGCAGTTCTCCTTAGCTGAGGATGCACTGGCCAATATCCCCGATAGCTCAGCTAGGCAGCGTGCGATGGGTGTTGCGGTGTCATGGTCAGCTCTTCATGGCGAGCTGGAGATGGCAAGAAGGGTGATGTCATCCATCACCGTTGGAAGTAATCGAGACTCAGCATTAGTTGACCTATCGGCTAATGAGGCGAAGTTCGAGGATCTCTCTCGGGCGATACAGACGAGTTTTTCCATTGCCGACCAAAAAAAGAGAAACACAGCTTATCGCCGCATCGCAGAAGCTAGGGCATCACTGGGTGATTATCACGGATCAGAGCAGTCATTACACCACATTAATGATGACCAGATCAGGGAGGCTGCTCATGTCCGTATTGCGAAAATCAGAGCCAAAAATGGTGATGTCGAAGGTAGCTTGGGCACCATACAGGCACTGAAAAATCAAGATGTGGCCGATATTTCGCTGAAGGATCTCTCGCGACAGCTTGCTGTTTCAGGGAAGTTTTCCAACAGTGCCATTGTCTCAAATCACATCCGAGGCGACGGGCAGCGCTCTGAGGCACTTGAGAACCTTTCTGTCGCGCAGGCGAAGTCTGGAGATCTTAGTGGCTCACTAACGAGGGTGCATTCCATTCCTTCTGATATGATACGGAATCGAAGCATGATCGCTCTCTCTCGTATCACGGCACGGCAAACCACGACGGGGCAAGCCCGGAATATTGCAACGATGATTGCTAGTGGTGTGCAGCGAGACCGTGCATACAAGGTCATAGCGGAGGCTGCGACAGCTGCTGGCAACCATGCCGACGCCTATAACACCACTCAACAAATATCAAGAATCGACGAGAAAGCGCTTACCCTTGTATCTCTGGCTCGCACGCGTGAAAAACAAGGTGATAGTCGCGCATCATTTGCGATGCTAGAGGATGCCGACCGTATGGCGCAGTCAGTCGACTCGGGTAATGCCCTCGATAGAATCCTCTCTAGTATGTCGACGGCCTATGCCGAGCGAGGAGAGTCAAATCACGCTCTCTCGCTAGCAGCTACGATCTCGGCCGTGAATCAGCGAGATAAATCCTATCAGAAGCTAGCTGAGGTTTTCGCAGTCAGTGACATCGATGCCGCTCAGTTTGCGGTCTTATCTATTCGATCAGCAAACACGAAAACTAAGGCTGAAGATAACATTTCAAGGTTACGAGCAAAAGCCTATGTCAAAAAAGGTGAAGTAAATAAGCCCATCGCCGAGGTAAGGCAGCTAGCATCAAGCCGACAAAAAATCGTATTCTTGCTCGAAGTTTCTAAACTGCTATAGCTACCCGCATGAAAAAGCTCGCGCCCCACTGGCAGATCCTTCTCGCTCTTATTTTAGCGACACTCACGGCTGTTATCTTTCGTAGTCTGAGCGACGCGTCTGGAGTGAGTTCTGTTGAAGGGGTAAGCAGTGGTGTCACTGTGATCATCGCCAATGTCATTGGAGTCTTTGATTTTATAGGTAAGCTTTTTATCCGTGCTTTGCAGATGATTATTGTGCCACTGGTGGTGAGCTCTCTTATATCAGGCATTGCTAGCTTGGGCGGGGTGAAGGGCTTTGGTAAGCTAGGGCTGAAAACAATAGGTCTCTACATGAGCACTAGCTTAGCAGCAGTGGTGGTCGGATTGGTATTAGTCAATACCATCCAGCCAGGTCTCACCAATGGAGAGGCTAACATGGAAATACGAGCAGCCCTCCAAGAGCAAGCCGATGGTGCTAGTGCCGCTCAAGTGGAGAAAGTCGCTATCGCAGGAGAGCGTAAAGCAACCGACTACGCCGACTTGTTTAAAAAAATGATCCCGACCAATGTCATTGGTTCAGCCACGGATAATGGTCAGCTCTTGGGTCTTATCTTCTTTTCCATTCTCTTTGCCATTGCCATGACCAAGCTACCTGCCGATCAAATGAAGCCACTCTACGGCACGGTCCAAGCACTCAATGACGTGATGATCAAGCTTACCCAGTGGATTATGCTCCTTGCCCCTATTGGTGTATTTGGCTTGATGGTTCCCACCGTTTTTAAAAGTGGTCCTGAGATCTTCATCAGCCTAGGGAAATACTTCCTCACGGTGTTACTTGCCTTAGCCATTCACCTCTTTGTTATCATGCCGCTCTTTCTTCGGTTTGTCGGAAAGGTTAATCCTTGGGCGCACTTCCGTTCGATGCGCATGGCTCTTCTCACCGCCTTCTCAACGGCCTCCTCATCTGCCACTCTACCAGAGACTATGCAATGCGTGCAGAAGAATTCAGGAGTGTCGAAGCGCGTGAGTAGCTTCACCCTTCCGCTTGGAGCGACAGTGAATATGGACGGCACCGCCCTCTACGAGTGTGTGGCTGTTCTATTCGTAGCACAGGTGATGGGATTTGAGATGAGCGTTGCCGCGCAGTTTGCCGTGGTCATTACTGCCTTGCTTACCAGTATTGGTGTCGCTGGAATTCCCTCGGCAAGTCTAGTGGCGATTTTGCTGATCTTAAATAGCTCAGGCATTCCGAATGCCGAAATGGCAGTGGTCGCCCTCCTCGCTGTAGACCGACTCCTCGACATGAGCCGCACCGCCGTCAATGTCTTCGGTGACTCCTGCGTGGCAGTATGTATCGCTAAGCTCGAAGGCGAAAAACTCAATGTTTAGCAGCTAACCATCGAGATCGTAAACTTTCTAATAAACACAGCACCAACCAATCTATATTAATACATGATGATCACCACACCATTCAAACCAAGCATACTACTCGGTGCTCTGACTTCCTTCATTATTGCCCTTCCTGTAACTCTGAGTGCCAAGGACTATAAGCCTGATGAAGTAAAGGTCTACAAGACAGTAGGAGAGCTGAAGCTGAAGATCGAGCAGTTCACGCCCGAGGGGCACAAGACCTCTGACTCACGACCAGCCGTTGTATTTTTCTTCGGTGGTGGCTGGGTCTCGGGTAAGACGACTCATTTTTACCAGCAAGCCGCTGAGTTTGCACAGCAGGGAGTGGTCGCCTTCACCGCTGATTACCGTGTGGCTAGTCGTCACAAAACAACACCATTTGAAGCCGTCGAAGACGCTAAGTCTGCTATACGCTGGGTGCGTGAGCATGCAGTAGAGCTTGGTATCGATCCTGATCGTATCATCGCAGCTGGCGGTTCTGCTGGCGGGCATATTGCGGGTTGCACAGGAGTCATTAAGGGGCTCGATGCCATGGGGGAAGATCTCTCGATTAGCTCCGTGCCTAATGCCATGGTCCTTTTTAATCCAGTGCTCGATACCACCGAGACAGGCTATGGTCTGGCTAAGGTAGGAGAGCAGCGCAAAACAGAAGTTTCACTGACTCATCAGGTCATGCCGGGTATTGTGCCTACGATCGTCTTTCA
Organism: Akkermansiaceae bacterium; assembly: GCA_023301645.1. Taxonomy (GTDB): domain Bacteria; phylum Verrucomicrobiota; class Verrucomicrobiia; order Verrucomicrobiales; family Akkermansiaceae; genus Oceaniferula. The sequence continues at coordinate 27,030 of JALZUH010000063.1, read as the reverse complement.
TGGCACCAAGGATAAGACAGTGCCATTTGAAAATGCAGAGCGATTCCACAAGCTGATGATCGAAGCTGGTAATAACTGTAAGCTAGTAGCAGCTGAAGGGAAGGGGCATGGTTTTTTCAACAGTGTCTTTTTCCGCCCAAAATTAAAGGATACTAAATACTACGACCAGTCGATGGCTGAGTCATTAAGCTTCCTCAAGGAGATCAAGCTTCTGGACTAGAGGGCTTCTGGACTAGAGGGGATACCTTGTGAGTCCCTTTGAACAGGGCCATAAAAAAACCGCCACCCGAAGCTGGGTGGCGGTTGTGAAAATCTTTAATTTGTAAGGTGTAGCTTACTGAGCTGTAAGTGTCACTTTACCAGTAGCTAGGTCGTAAACAGCACCTACGATTTTGATCTTACCTTCTTTTTCAAGGTTGCTAAGAACTTCACTGCGGCTTCTGATGTCAGCTACAGTTTGCACGACGTTGGCGTGGACTACTTCGTTTACAAACTCATGGTTCTTAGAATTGCGTCCTTTTTCTTCATGACCTTTGACTGCCTTGATAGCAGGATCAATCTTCTCAAGAAGAGCTGTGAGGTTACCGAGCTTAGCGCCGTCACAGGCACCTTTTACAGCTCCGCATGAAGTATGACCGAGAACCATGATGACCTTTGATCCAGCAAGCATAGTGGCGAACTCCATCGATCCGAGTTGATCAACATTTTCAACATTACCAGCCACACGACCGACAAAGATGTCACCGATGCCTTGGTCGAAGACCATTTCTACAGGAACACGTGAGTCCAAGCAGGAGAGGATGACCGCCTTTGGATACTGGCTCTTAGCAGTGGCTGCTATTTGCTTTTTGATGTCGATTGGGGTGAGCTGGGCAGCTACATACTTTTCATTGCCCTCCATGAGCTCTGTAAGGATTTGATCAGGAGTGATCGCTTTTTGCTCTTCCATAGTAGTTTGAGCGTAAAGAGATACAGAAGCGCCAATAGACGTTAGGACGGTGATGATTTTAGATGAATATGACATTAGGTAATACAGGTTTGGTTTACTTTTCGATAAGCATTTTAGACGCTATTAGCAAAGGGTCAAATATCAATTTAGTTTAAAATGATATTCAGTAAAGGGGGCGTTATAAGAACGGTTACTGAGGTTCTTACAGATAGATTCTTATAGTATAGCGAGAGGTCGTTGCTGCCGCACCTCTGATACTGGTCTATAGCAAAAGCCTCCAGTCGATGACCAGAGGCTTTTGTTGGTTTGTCTTACCTGGCTGATTAGAGCCAATGGGCTATGGCTTAATAAGGCAGATTTGGCTGTTTTACTTTTTTGGTTCTTTAGTTTTGCTTGTGGCAGCTGGTGCAGTTTTGTGATTCAGGGTTTTGATATGCGTGTAATGGGATCAGTTTAGAGAGCTGTAGCATTTCGTTTTTGTCAAAATAGGCGTCAGCCTGCACTTTCTTTTCTTGCTTGGTTCGTTGGTTTTTTCTAGCTGTTTCAGTAGCGAAGTATTTGTTGAAACGCTCTTTGATTTCTTGATCTGTAAGTTCTTTAACAAGGATTTCTTTGAGGACACTCTTGATATCAGAGTGATCGCCGGAAGTTACTTTTTGTTGAGTTGAGCTGGTTTCGTGTGGTTTAGACACATTGGTTTTTGATGAGGTGCTGCTATTGACTTGAGGCTGCGCTTTCACGTAGGTGAAACTCAGCGGCAGTAGGGTAGTAGCAGCTATGATAGCGACGACCTGTTGGCGTTTTGTAGCCTTTTTGGTGCGGGATGGGTTAAGTATCATTTTTATTCGTAGTTCGAGTTGTCCGCCACTGTTGATTTGACTCGTTTGTGTCGGCGGGCGGTGCTCCGGCGAGACGAGTTTTTCGACGACTGTCAAAATAGATTCGGCATAATCTCTAGATTGAGAAATGTTATGCGCTCTCAGGTTGACCGGTGCATTTGCATGATGGCCAGTGGTTGTAAGGAGGCTAATGACTCCGTTGTCACAGCAGCGTTCCTCATGGATTCGCAGTTGCTTACGTGCATACCAAGCAAGTGGATTCCACCACCAGAGGCCACCTGCTAGCCATTCGATCCAGCGAACGAGATGGTCGAGTCGTTTCACATGAACGAGTTCGTGAGCCAAGACCCATCGCCACTGAGAGGGCGTCATCTGGTCGATAATGACAAGGGGAAGAATGACGTGAACTCGTCCACCTATCCACCAAACCATAGGCGATATACTAGCGGTTGTTAGCGTTAGAAGTGGAGTTTTTTTGAGCCCGATCGTTTGTGCAAGTTCGTCTGCTATAGCCTTTATTTCAGCGGTTGCGGGGTGAGCCTCAGATTTGATCAATTGGTGGAAGCGTAGGGCTTTATAAAATGAGTGCGCTAGTATGATCAAGCTGCCCAGTAAGCTGAATGAAATGATAAAGCTGATAATATCGATTTTTTGTAACCATGATATAAAGTCATAACTTGAATTACTATCAATCAGCCAATGGGGTGGCTGATTGATGGCTTGGTGAGCTACTCCCTCTGATAAGGTCTGCGCCGTGTGAGCTGATACCTGCTGGGTAGATATTCCTAGCTGTGAGAGTTCAATACCCGGTAGTGAAATGATAGGTGGAGTGATCAGTTTAATAATGACAAAAAACCAGAGTAGGTAGCTCAACTGAGGGTGTTTGCTAGATCTGCCCAGTAAGTATGCGAAGAAGGCAAAAATACTAGCGACAATGATATTATTGATGCTCGCTTGGTAGATGTAGTTTTCCATTAGTTGTTACCTCCTTGGTCTTGATCGAGGATTTCACGGATTCTTTTGATGTCATCGGACGAGATTTTATTCTTCTCCACTAAGTGGGTGATCAGTGGGGCAAAGGACCCCTCTGTCAGAGTAGAGGCAAGATTCTCTAGCTGATTTCCTAAGTAGGTTTCGCGAGTGAGAGATGGATTGAAGTTGTATACATTACTGACACGCTTTCTCGTGACGAATCCCTTGGTCTCTAGTCTTTGTAAAAGTCTCTGCACCGTGCCGTTCTGAGCGGCTCCTTGATCTGGATAAACACCTTCTCGTATTTCTCGAGCAGTCGAGGGAGCTGATTTCCACAGGTATTCTAAGATGGTTAATTCAGCATTGGCTAGTGTTGTTGGTTTCTCTTTCATCGTTGAGTCTTTGAGGGGTGTCTGATGGCTGGTTAGTTATTTGCTATGAAATGAGTGCACCGCTTGCGACAAGTTGTCGTAACGTGATGATTTCATTTGCGACAACTTGTCGTAAAAGTCAATGACCTTATTAAGAATTATCTAATTATTCAAATAGCCAATGCCTTCGGAGAACAAGTCACTTGAACTAGCTGGGCAAATGGGGTAATGCTGGATGGGGGAAATATAAATGTGGGCTGTAGCCCATACTCAGTTTTTGAGCTTTCTATGAAGCCCTTGTATTATCTTCTTAATATCGATCCTTTTTTATCATGATGAATTATTTCGTTTTACTAGCCGTTTTGGTGTTCTCACAGTTGAGTGTTAGCTCTACTGCTTTGGCAAATAATGAGCCGCAGCTGACTTCCAGTGAGGTGGCTAATAAGCGCGTATTTGGAAAATCAGACGAGGAGAGCTTCGAGGGCAAGGTCGTGGTAATCAAGGTGGGGGAGAAGGATCTGATGAATGGTCACGCCTTTAAGTTCTGGAGACGGGTCATCGAGCGGGTTAATGCTGAGAATGCGAGAGCAGTTGTCTTCGACTTGGATACGCCGGGTGGCTTGGCATTCGATACAGCGGAGCTCATCATGGTGGATATGCAGAAGCTCAAGGTGCCTTCATTTTCCTATGTGAATCAACAAGCACTGAGTGCTGGTGCTCTAGTGGCGTCGGGCACAGATGCCATCTACATGCACCCTGTCTCCACCATTGGGGCAGCCGCTGTGGTAGCTGGTAATGGCGCGGAGATTCCCAAGCAGATGCGAGCGAAGATCGAGTCCGCTTTTAATGCCTTCGTGCGTGCGGTGGCGAAGAGCAAGGGGCGTAATCCTGATGTGATTCGCTCGATGATGATTACTGATGAGTATTATAACTTTGGTCATATTCAGGTGGAGGAGGGTGAGCTCCTCACGCTAACAGCCGATGAGGCGGTCGCTGAGTATCAGGGCGAGCCTCTTCTTGCGAAGGGGATTGTGAATGACCTAGAGGAGCTACTTGCTATGGAAGGACTCTCTGGTGTGGAGCTAGTGGATGCTCAGCTCGGTGGGATGGATAAGTTTGCCTACTGGGTAGCTGCATCGTCGAGTTTACTGATCTTAGTCGGGATAGCAGGGGCTTACTTGGAGATTAAGACACCAGGCTTTGGCATTGGTGGTGGTATTTCACTGATTGCTTTTGCTCTCTTTTTCTTTGGTAACTATGCAGCGGGTAATATGGCGGGATATGGCTTGATGATTTTATTTTTGCTCGGCGTGATTTTTGTCATTGTGGAATTTTTCCTGCTGCCAGGGCTGATCTTCCCCGGTGTGGTGGGCGGGCTTCTGATTATGGGGTCACTCTTTGTCTCGATGTTCGATGGATTGGCCTTTTCTGATAATGCGGCTAGAGGCTGGGATTCTGTCGATGCTTGGGAGTTTATCAGGCAGCCTTCGCTGAATTTAGCCATAGCGATCATGGGCTCGACGCTGCTGCTCTTACTGATGATGCGCTTTCTTTCTCATCTGCCGCTCTTTAGTCTACTGGTGATCAAGAAAGAGCTCAAGACAGGTGACTCTATGGGGCGTGATGAGACATCTAGCTCTGCTGTGGCGACGACTAAGCACAAGGGTATGCGTGGTGTGGCGAGCACTGATCTACGCCCAGCAGGTAAGGGCGACTTTGATGGTGAGGTGCTCGATGTAACGGCGAAGCAAGGCTTTATCGAGGAGGGGGCAGCAATAGCCGTCGTCTCTGAGGATGGGGTGAGAATCCTCGTCGAAGAAATCGACTTAGAGAGATAGGAATAGGGGTAGTAGATTGCTACTTCTTTCTCTCTAAGGCGAGCGCGGCGAGGGTTCGCGCTGCTTTGGCAATGGCTGCGACGTCACCTTCGGTGGGGGCGAGGCCTTCTCCGATAGTCATCATTTCGCGTAACGCTTGGATTTGCTCCTGAATGGTGACGATGTCAGATCGGGTGGCGATACGAGGGTCGAGAGCACTGATAGATTTCTGATAGTAGTCAGCAATATCTGGACGGTAAAGGTGTAGTGCTCGTTCTGGGGTGTATTTTTTCACCACGGCATGCGAGCCAACTTCGAGCGCACGTATCCAGCCGCCCAGTGAGATGAGGTGAGCGAGGTCGGTGTCACGGAGGTGGATGAGGTCTGTTTCTACGTCTCTCTGGGTGGAGGTAAGTTCTTTTTTGAGTGCTGGCACATCGTTTTTGGCGGCACTCTCTAGTAGGCTTGCTGCATGGCGATTGACCCTTTCACCCGCTCCTAGTGCTTGCCCGTAGCGAGCTAGGTTTTTGGCAAGGCCTTCTATTTTACTCATTTGTCCTGCCTGCACAGCCATGAATCCATCGGCGATGTAGAAGCCGATCTCTACAGCGAGGTCGGTGCGATTGAGCGGCATACGCGAGGAGATTTTGTGCGGGAGGTCGTCGGCTGGCAGTGGCGTGAGGTTATCGAGATCGTCGAAAATGAGCTTGATGGAGGGGGCTGTGAATTGATTTACCCCGAGCTGCTGGCGGATGTAGGCGTCGTCGATGAGATCATCAGGCACAGCTGGTCTGATGAACTGCGGGCTGGGTGGCTCTACCTCGTCGCCATAGGCAGGTGAGAGCGTGACTGCGGAGCAGGTGATGACTAGGCTAAGGGCGAGATAGTTGACTGAGGAGAGAGGTTGGACAGCTGACAGGGGTCGAGCGGGCTCTTTGAGTCGCATCAGTCGCGGGAGCTTTGTTCGCAATGGTGGTGTCACTTTCATTCCTTTATCATAGCCTCTCAGGGCTACCAAAAGCAACAGGGGAATAATAGAAGTTTGAAATTTGCTAGATCCTCACCTATCTCATCTGCATGAGTCTTCTCCTAGGTGTCAATATTGACCACATCGCCACTTTACGTCAGGCGCGCTACGCGCAAATGCTCGATCTTCCTAATGCTGAGCCTAGCCCACTGGTAGCAGCTCATGACGCCATCGCAGGCGGGGCAGACTCGATTACTATTCATGTCCGTGGTGATCGTCGGCATATGCAGGAGCAGGATGCCTTCGAGATACGCGAGCAGGTGAAACTCCCTCTAAATTTCGAAATGGGTAACACCCCAGAGATGGTGGCAATGGCAGTGAAGCTCAAGCCCGACTTTGTGTGCTTAGTGCCAGAGACTCGCGAGGAGGTGACTACTGAGGGCGGGCTCGATGTCGACGGTCTCTACGATTCACTGGTTCCTACTGTGTCAGCACTTCAGGACGCAGGTATCAAGGTAAGTATGTTTATCGATCCAGACGCCCATCAGGTGGAGGCCTCTGCTAGAATTGGCGCAGAGATGATCGAGCTGCACACGGGGTGTTTTGCCAATAACTTCGGTGAGGCTCGTAAGCCTGAAACTCAGCGACTCATCACAGCTGCTAAGAAAGGCCATAGCCTAGGACTCCAAGTCAATGCCGGGCATGGTATTAATTTAGAAAATCTCCCTGAGCTACTGACAGTGCCACATCTCGCTGAGCTCAATATCGGCCACACGCTCATCGCGATGTCGATGCGCACAGGCTTACAAAAGGCGGTGGAGGATATACGTGCAGCGATGCAGCCATACTCAGCGTAGTGATGAATATTTTCGGCATAGGAATCGACGTGGTAGAAGTCGAGCGCATCGCCTCATCGATGGCAGAATTTGGTGAGCGATTCACCAAGAAGATCTTCACCGAGGCAGAGCGCGAATACTGCGAGTCGCAGAAGCGTCCAGCCATCCACTACGCCGCAAGATTTGCCGCTAAGGAGGCCGTGGCCAAGTCATTTGGCACAGGTATTGGTAAAGACCTCAGCTGGCTCGATGTCGAGATTCGCCGCAGAGAGAGTGGCGAGCCCGAGGTCGTCCTCTCAGGCTACGGTGAGCAATTTGCCAAAAAGCATAAGCTCACACAGATCAAGATCAGTCTAACCCACGCCGAGCATTATGCAGCGGCCAATGCCATTATTTTAGCGGCGGAGTAGGGGAGTGCGCTGCTAGTGTGCCTCTAGTGCAGCTGCTACTGAGTCCTTGAGGAGCTCGATGAGATCAGGGTCCATGAAGGGGTAGTCGTCGGGGATGTCTAGGGAGATGATCTCGGGTAGCTGCAGCTGGTGCTGGTAGCTGTCTCTGATTCTTTGGGCATGGGATTTCTCCATGACCATGATGATTTCTGCCCACTCGATGAGCTTTGCTGATACGGTGGTGGGGCTTTGCTTACTGAGTCCGGCTGAGCGGACTTCTAGCTGTGGGTCATTTTTGAAAATGTGGGCCGCGGTGGGGCTACGCCATTGGTTTTTTGCACATATAAAGAGAATGCGTAGCATGGGGGGAGGCAGAGCTAGGTTAAGGCTTTACTCACTGTATTCCGCCCATGATGAGGTGGTTTCCCAGACGCGGATTTTGTGGATTTTGACACATTCGCGCACGGGGTATTCTGCGTCGGGTGTGGTGACGAATTTGCTGAGGGATGCCTTGGTGTGGTTGTAGATGGTGCGCGCCATGACTTCGGTGGTGGGGTCTTCGTTCTCAAAGCCGATGATGCGGTCACCGTAGGCTTCTTTGAAGAAGTCAAACTTGGGGTCTGCGGTATTCATGCAGAGGGCGTGGTCGTAGGTTTCGAGGAAGTCACCGATCATTCTGCCGATGAGCTTGAAGTCGAAGATCATCTCTCGGTCGTCGAGACTGTCGGCTTCGAAGACGAGCTCGACTTTGCGGGTGTGCCCGTGCGGGAAGCGGCACTTGTCAGGGTGCTTGGAGAGTAGGTGGCCGTTCTCGACCTCGATCATTTTACAAATTCTATAAGGCATGTTTTTAAAAGGGTTATCTTGTTTAGAGATGGGGTGCTAGAGACGTGGTTATGATCTCTTGCGCGGGCAGGTCATCATGAATTCATTACCCACAGGGTCGATACACATGGCGAGGTGGAGTGGGTCTTCTGGGGTGTCATTAGGCTCTGAGGTGAGGTCTCCGCCGAGTTCTTTGAGTCGGGCGATTCCTTCGCGAAGGTCGTCGACTTGGAAGCTGAGTCCTGTCCATGTGCGCTTGCCTTCACCACCGCCGTGGATGCCGATGGTGGCTCCTTGGATGATGACTTCACTCCACACTTCCATTTCGAGGGTGACTTCTCCGTCGAAGAGGTCGCGGTAGAAGTAGAGGCAGCGTTGCCAGTCGGATGCCCAGAGGGCGTATTTGACTTTGAGAACCTTCATGATGGTGAGTGTGGTATGTGGATTATGGAAATGGGAGGGCTTAGTTTGCGACGATGTTGACGAGGCGGCCAGGAACGACGATGATTTTACGAATGGTAACACCTTCGGTGTGCTGGAGGACATTGCTGTCTTTCTGCGCGAGGGCTTCGATTTCGTCTTTTGAGGCGTCTTTGGCGACTTTGATTTTGCCACGTAGCTTGCCGTTGACCTGGACGACGATTTCTACTTCGTCTTCGACGAGGAATTCTTCGTTATACTCAGGCCACTTACGATCAGATAGGATGTAGTCGAACTTGCACTTGGCACTTGGGTAGGTAGCGATGAGCTGCTCGTGGATTTCCTCGGTGATGTGTGGGGCAAATGGGTTAAGACATTTGAGTAGGTCGCGCAGCAGGGTGGCGGGGAGCTGCTCTGCTTTGCCAAAGGCATTCGCACAGATCATCATCTGTGAAATGGCGGTGTTGAAGGACATTCTTTCGATGTCTTCGGTGACTTTTTTGATGGTCTCGTGAGTGACCTTGAGGAGGGCTTTGTCAGTAGGTTCGTCATTGGTGAGCTTGCTTGATAGCACCCATTGGTTTTCTTGGTTCTGCTCGAAGGCGAGTCTCCAGACTTTGGCGAGGAAGCGAGATACGCCTTCGACACCTTTCATTTGCCATGGCTTGACCTGCTCAAGTGGGCCCATGAACATTTCGTAGAGTCGGAGTGCGTCTGCACCGTATTCTTCGACGACGTCATCAGGGTTGACGACATTGCCGATGGATTTGGACATTTTTGCGCCGTCTTCACCGAGGATGAGGCCTTGGTTGACGAGTTTCTGGAAGGGTTCCTTGGTGGTGACGTGGCCGAGGTCGTGGAGGACCTTGTGCCAGAATCGTGCGTAGAGGAGGTGGAGCACGGCGTGCTCGGTGCCACCTACGTAGAGGTCGACCATACCTGAGGTAGCGTCTTCTTGGGCACTGCCACTCCAGTATTCTTCTGCTTCTTTGGAGACAAATCGATCGGTGTTATTAGGGTCGCAGTAGCGCATGTAATACCAGCATGATCCTGCCCATTGTGGCATGGTGTTGGTTTCGCGCTTGGCGGTTTCGGAGTAGTTAATCCAGTCGGTGGCTTTGGCAAGCGGGCCTTTTGGTGAGCCTGTTGGCTTAAAGTCATCCATGTCTGGCTGGAGCACGGGGAGCTCGGAATCTGGAACGGCTTGGTGCTCGCCATTTTCCCAGAGGATAGGGAATGGCTCACCCCAGTAGCGCTGGCGTGAGAAGAGCCAGTCGCGGAGCTTGAAGTTAACCTTGGCTTCGCCTTTGTTATTATCAATAAGCCATTTGATGGCGGCGCGCTTAGCGTCCTTGGTCTTCATGCCGTCGAGGAGGCCGGAGTTAATGGCTGTGCCATTACCAGTGAAGCCTTTCCAGTCGGCCCCTTCCTTCGGCTCGACAACTTGCTTAATAGGGAGGTCGAACTTTTCTGCGAATTCAAAGTCGCGCTCGTCGTGGCCTGGCACTGCCATGATGGCTCCTGTGCCGTAGCCCATCATGACGTAGTCAGCGATCCAGACTGGGATTTGCTCACCGTTGATGGGGTTGGTGGCAGTGGCACCTGTGAAGATGCCTGATTTGTTTTTATTGAGGTCACCTCGCTCCAGATCCGACTTGCTAGCACATGCTTTGATGTAGGCTTCGATGGCGTCTTTTTGCTCGGGTGTGGTGATTTCAGAAACAAGGCTGTGCTCAGGGGCGAGCACCATGTAGGTGGCACCAAAGAGGGTGTCAGGGCGTGTGGTGAAGACATTGATGTCATTACCCGCGATGTCGAATGTGACTTCTGCACCTACGGATTTACCAATCCAGTTTTTCTGAAGTAGCTTGATGGACTCTGGCCAGTCGAGGTCGTCGAGCTCGTCGATGAGGCGCTGGGCGTAGCTGGTGATACGTAGCATCCACTGGCGTAGCGGACGACGCTCGACACTGTGGCCTTTGGCTTTCCACTCTTCGACTTCTTCATTGGCGAGGACGGTGCCAAGATCAGGTGACCAGTTGACAGGGGCTTCGTGGATGAATGCGAGGCGGACGTCGTCGATTTGCTCACGAGTCCAGCCTTGCTCTTCGAGCTCGCTGACGGGGGCAGCTTTCTTGGTCTCTTCATTGTAGTAAGAGTTATAGAGCTGTAGGAAGATCCACTGTGTCCAGCGCACGTATTGTGGGTCAGTGGTATTGATCTCACGCTTCCAGTCATAGCCGAAGCCGAGTGACTTAAGCTGGCGGCGGAAGTTATCGATATTGGTCTCAGTGGTGATACGTGGATGCTGGCCAGTCTTGATGGCGTATTGCTCAGCAGGAAGGCCGAATGCGTCCCAGCCCATTGGGTGTAGGACGTTGTAGCGGTTCATGCGCTTGAATCGACCTAGGATGTCAGTGGCTGTGTATCCTTCTGGGTGGCCTACGTGAAGTCCCGCACCTGATGGGTAGGGGAACATATCGAGAATGAAATATTTCGGGCGGCTGGCGTCGAAGTCTGCATCCCCGGGGTTGGCTGTGTGGAAGGTGTCGTGCTTATCCCAGTATTGCTGCCATTTGGGCTCAAATTCTGCGAAGGGGAAAGGTTTGCGTTGGTCTGACATGATGTTTTGAAATGGAAAAAGAGGATACCAAGGTGGTGTGCATGTGGTGGTATGATTCTAGAGCGCAATTGTCTAGATCGATTCGTGAAGATTTCACCATGATCGTCAAAAAAGACGCATGAAAACACGCTGTGCTACTTGATTATAAAAAAGGTGGCGGGCTGTCGTTATTACTTTTTGGTGTTGTTGTGAAGTAGGTGAGAGATTGTAGGGGATATTTTACCGTTACATGCAGCTTAAAGGGTTGCTCTATGAAGTGGGGTGGTTATTATACATTTTATGTTGAATATAGTTAGAGGCTTTACTTTGGCTGGCATTGTTTTGTGTCAATTTGCACAGCTTGCTGAAGCAGAGGAGGTCCGCACATGGACGAGTCAAGATGGCCGCACCATAGAGGCTAAAATAAAGCAGGTAGAGAACGGTGTAGCTACTATTATTAGATTAGGTAGATCATACGATCTCGAGGTGGAGTCGCTGAGTGCTGATGACCAAGCTTATCTCAAGACATGGGCTGTTGAAAAAAGTAAACAAGAGGCGATAGCTCATGATGCTGAGGCTCTGAAAATCTCGAAGAAGGGGAAACTTTTATACGAAACGAATTTCAAAAATACCAATGGTTGGAGAGTCTCAAGTGGCAATTGGAAATGTGTGGATAACGCGGTGGTCGCATCGCAGACTGGAAAAGGTCACAAGGGGCATATGGTGATTAGTAATCCGAAGCCTGTAGATGTGATTATCGAATGTGAGATTCAACTCTTAGAGGCGAAGGTTGTTGGTTTTACCATTGATGATAAGCCTAAGAAGCTTGGTTTGATCAACTTTTCAGCGGGAGGCTTTGGTGGTCAGGCATTACACCGTGTGAAAAGCCCGTCTATCAAGAAGCGTTTTAATAGCGTTAAGACGCCGTTAAAAAGAGATGAGTGGCAGCGTGTTACCATTGAGATGCTGGGTAATCAAATATCAGTGAGCTCTAATGGCGGCCACGCCTCAAGTATTGATAATATATGGAAAGATAAGCCGAAGCGCTTAGGTCTTCGCGTCGATGGCGGCCCTGCCAAATACCGTAATATTAAAATGTGGCAAGCTCTACCAAAGTAGTAAACTTAGAGTAGCTAGCTCGTATGACTGAGGTGCTGTATTTCAAGCTGTATAGATAGCTTCTGGAGTCGCCTTGTAACAAACTCACCCCCTCATAAAAAAGCCCCCCATGACAATGGTCACGGGGGCTTTTTGTTACGTTATTTCTAAAGAGTGTTGCTGATGATTGAAATCAGTATGACTAGAAGTCAATGAGCTCAACCTCGAAGATGAGTGTGGCACTTGCTGGAATCACTGGCGGGTAGCCTTGTGCTCCGTAGGCGATCTCTGGTGGGAGGATGAGAGTGCGCTTTTCGCCCTTGGTCATGTCTGCGAAGGCTTCGTCCCAGCCTTTGATCACCATACCAGCGCCTACATTGAAGATGAAGGGTTGGTTACGATCGACTGAGCTGTCGAACTTCGAGCCGTCGAGTAGGTAGCCAGAGTAGTGGGCTGTGACGGACTGGCCTTTACTTGGCTTTTCTGTGCCTGTTCCTGGCTCAGTGACTACGTATTTGAGGCCAGATGCTGTGGTGATAGCGTCTGGGTATTTTTCGGCGATAATTGCGTCGGACATGCTGCTTATATATGGCCTGAGTGGTGATAAAGAAAGGGCGAAATAGAAAATTCAATAACGAATGAGCTATGTGATTAGTGACTAATGGATGTTTCAAATATCGCTCTGCTACACGGTGCACGCCACAACTTTCAGTCAAAAGTGAAATTAAATCTTGCTATTTAGATGTTTTCAGAAAATACTGAAAGAGATGAATGACTTAGCTAACGATGCAGCCAATGCTGATCAACCAATACTGGATAACCAAAATCCAGATAACCAAACGCTTGAAGAGGTGAGAGATAATTTTATTTCTCAGTGGGGCGCATTTGGCGGTCAGTGGGGGATTAACCGCACGATGGCTCAGATTCATGCACTGCTGATGACCGGTGTGGATGCTCTTAGCACCGATGAGGTGATGGAGAAGCTCGCTATTAGTCGCGGTAATGCTCACACCAATCTGAAGGAGCTCGTAGGCTGGGGGCTAGTCCGTATCATTAGTAAACGTGGTGAGCGCAAGGAGTTCTTCGAGGCTGAGAAGGATGTGTGGAAGATTTTCACCATTATTCTGCGCGAGCGTCAGCGCCGTGAGATCGATCCTGCTCTTAGCTTGCTGAAGGACTGCCACGAGAACACGAAGGATCTCAAAGGTGCTCAAGCTGATGCCTTTCGAGACCAAATTAAGGAGCTAGAGCAGTTTGTCGGCTTTGCCCGTAATATCGGAGGTAAAGTAGGTAAGCTTTCCTACGGACCCGCGATGAAGCTCGCGTCGAAAATACTGGGCTAGTCCTGAGTTCTTTCAGTCGGCATTTCATCCTTCGATCACACACCATTTATAACGATGTTCCCTTTATTTACCACAATCTTTCAATATTTACTGAAAATAAAGTTCTTTCAGAACAAAAAACAAAAACAAAATGAACCTACAATTAAACCATAAACCAATGAAAATACCTAACAACATCCAATACATCGAGGTTTACTACGATGGTCGCTGCGGCATGTGCTGCACCTTTCACGAGTGGGTGAATGCTCAAGAGCGGGCGTATGAGGTTCGCTTTATCGCTTACCAGAATCCTCAGGCGGAGGAGTGGTTTGCAGGAGTGAGTGGGCTTGAGCCTGATCGCGAGATGATTGTGAGAACTCATCAAGGCGATCTGTATCGAGCTGCTGAGGGCTGGGTGCTTTGCTTACTGAGCTGTAAGAAGTATCAGAAGATGGCTCATCGCTTGGCGAGTCCTGTGCTGTTGCCCTTCGCTCAGAAAACCTGCCACGCGCTGGCGGCAAGACGGCATCAGCTAAGCAGGATCTTCTTCCGTAAAAAAGACGATGAGGTCGCGAGGCTACTGCACCAAATACCAAGTAACGAGCCTGCCAAAAAGCAGCGCCTTAGCAAAAGCTGCTACATTCCTGATGGTCTTTTTTAGACGCCAAGACGATTTTTTATAGAGGCTGGCTCAGTCTGGATCTCTATGAGCTCGTGGGAATCATTTAATCTTCAACATACCAACTTATCTACTATTATGAACTATACCATTATTACTTATATCGCCTATCTCTGTGTTGCTATACCTCTTACTATTTGGGTGGCAAGGACTCTGCACAAAAACGGTCGCATCTTTTTGCTACATAATTTCAAAGAGAACGAGAGTCTCACCGATAGTATCAATCACTTATTAGTAGTGGGATTTTATCTGGTTAACTTGGGCTTTGTGACCCTTTATCTCAGAGTTGATCGCCCTGTGGAGAATCTTAATGGGGTCTTTGATGTGCTGAGTGGTAAGCTCGGCACGGTGATGTTACTGCTCGGTTTGATGCATTTCTTTAATATCTGGGTCTTTAGCCAGCTAGGTAAGAGGGGCGAAGCAAGAAGCTACGAGCCAAGACTTCAGAAGAGAGAGGTATTTGAAAAGAGCAAGGTGTAGATCAGCGAACGTTAATGAATCAATCATTATGAAAAAACTCATCATCGCAGGGGCTAACGGCTTTATGGCACGCTACATCACTAGGCACTTCTTGGCTCTGGGCTGGGAGGTCGTAGGGCTGGCTCGCCGTGAGGAGGGGATGGATAAGGGGTGTCGGTATGTTCACTGGGATGGTGAGAGCCTGCAGGCGTGGGCTGCTGAGGTCGATGGTGCTGACGCGCTCATTAATCTCGTGGGGAGGAGTGTGAACTGTCGCTATACTACTAAGAATAAGGCTGAGATGATGAACTCTCGCGTCGAGAGCACGAAATTACTCGCTGAGGCAGTGCGCCAGTGTGCTCAGCCCCCTGAGGTCTGGTTAAATTCTAGCACGGCGACGATTTACCGACATGCCGAGGATCGACCTCAGGGTGATGAGGGGGAGATTGGGAGGGGCTTTTCTGTGGAGATAGCTAAGGCGTGGGAGCGGGCATTTTTCGAGGCGGATACTCCTGCGGGCGTTCGTAAGGTGGCCTTGCGCACAGCGATGGTGATGGCTGATGAGAAAGGCACGGTATTTGACTACTTACTGTCCCTCGCGAAGTGCGGACTTGGTGGTAAGGTGGGGAGTGGTCAGCAGATGGTGAGCTGGATACATGCTGAGGATTTATGTCGTAGTATTGAGTGGCTAGTCAATCATCCTGAGATCGATGGCACTGTAAATCTTACTGCACCAGACCCATTGACCAATGCCGAGCTGATGCGTCATTTCCGTGAAGCGGCGGGCATGCCACTGGGGCTTCCCGCTACGAAGTGGATGGCTGAGGTGGGTGCCTTTGTGCTAAACACGGAGGCTGAACTTGTGCTGAAGAGTCGCTGGGTGGTGCCAACTCGCCTGCAGAGTCATGGCTTTGTTTTTAAACACCCTGAGTTTAATCCTGCCGCGTGGCTACAGGAGCTTTGGTCATAAATGCTTAGATAGATGATCTGTGGCTTGCGATGTTGCGTGTTTTGGCTAATAATGAATAATCTATGAAACCTATGAAAAAAATCGTCATTGCTGGTGCTAATGGATTTATCGCTCGCTATATAACGAGGCACTTTGCCGCGCTGGGCTGGCAGGTGGTGGGGTTGGCTCGCCGCACTGAGGGGCTCGATGATGCCTGTGAGTATGCCCACTGGGATGGTGAAACGCTAGGCGATTGGGTGAAGGAGCTAGATGGCTGTGATCTGTTGGTTAATATGGCGGGTAGCTCAGTGAGCTGTCGGCATAATGCTGAAAATAAGAAGCGCATCATTAGCTCGCGGGTGAATACGACGCGGGTGCTCGGTGAGGCTATCGCGGCGTGTGAGAATCCTCCCGCTGTCTGGATGAATGCGAGCGGGGTGTCTATTTATAAGCATATCGATACCGCACCTCAGGATGAAAACGGCGAGTTGGGCGATGACTTCATGGCTGATGTTGCCGTTCTCTGGGAGGAGGCGTTCTACAAGGCCGAAATTCCAGCAAGTGTGCGCCGTATCGCGCTGCGCACAACGCTGGTGATGGCGCTCAATGAGCCGGGGATAGCGACGGATTATCTGGTGAAGCTCTCGAAGCTTTTCCTAGGGGGGAAGCTGGCTAGTGGAAAGCAAATGGTGAGCTGGATCTTTATCGAGGACTACTGCCGCGCTATCGAGTGGATGATCGATAAGCCTGAGGTGAGTGGTGCGGTGAATATGTCAGCACCTGAGCCGGTGACCAATACTGAGATGATGAGACTTTTCTGTAAGACGTTCCATCGTCCATTTGGCCTGCCAGCCGCGGCTTGGATGGTCAAGATTGGTGCCTTTGTGCTGCGCACCGAGGCTGAGCTGATCTTGAGGGGGATGTGGGTATTGCCGACTAAGCTAGAGGCTCACGGCTTCGTGTTTAAACATCCGAAGATGAAGCCTTGGGAGTGGTAGTTTTTTAGTTAGTTCGGGTATACTTTAAGCAGGTCTGCTGCTTGGTAGCAGCCGTCTTGGTTTTTGTGGGCTGATTCTATGACAGATCTTGTGCCTTCTACTTTGTGCTTGCCGTAGTGGACGTTACAGCTCGCGCCTAGGACTTCTTTTCCCGCGTCTTAAACTGCGTCGATGCGCAGTGCGTTATGTGGGGAGGCTGGGTAGGATGGTGGGTGCTTAGTTAGGTCTTTTTGCAGAGTCTTGTTAGGATGCTTACAATGGCGAAACGTTAGAGTAATTGAGCAGGCTGTGGATGAAACTATTATTTCTGAGATGTATTTTGACCTTTGCTCTATGAATGTCTATGCTCCGCATCATGAATGAAGTGGATGCAGCGGGGAAGATTCTAGAGAGTATGCTTGCGAAGTTAGGCTTTCAGGTGGGGCTAGAGGTTTCTGAAAATGAAGACGGCCCTTGTCTCAATATCATCACAGAGGAGAGTGCTCATCTTATCGGTAAGCATGGCGATCGCTTGGAGGACTTACAGTATCTGACTAACCGTATTCTCTGTAAACACTACCCTGACGCCCCTCGAGTCAAGGTGGACTGCGATCATTACCGAGCTAAGCAGGAAGAACGCCTGCTAGCAGATGCGAAGCAAGTCGCCTATGAGGTGCTAGCGGATGGCAAGGTGCGAAAGCTCAAGCCGCTCAATGCATATTACCGAAGACTCGTCTATAATGCACTGAATGAGATCGAGGGCATTGTTAAAACCTCTCCGCGTGGAGACATTCGCTATAAAGCGATTGAGATAAGTAAGGTTTCATAAATTCTGGTTCAGCTAGTTACCATTTATTCAACTTTTATTCATCGAATACACCTATGAAAACTCATCGTCTCATCATGCCTGAGGATCTTAATCAGTTTGGCTTTCTCTTCGGTGGGAAAATGCTCAGCTGGGTGGATGAAGCGTGCTGGATCGCAGCTAGCCTGGATTTCCCGCAGTGTAGATTCGTCACGGTGGGAATGGATAAGGTCGAGTTTCACCACGGGGTGGAAGGGGGCGTTATCCTGAAAATCGAGTGTGAGCAGTCTCGTGTCGGTAAGACTTCAGTGAGCTATTCGGTAATGGTGAGACGTGGTAAGACCAGTGGGGAGAATCACGGTAAAGATGATGTGATTTTCTCAACTTGCGTTTCTTTTGTGAATTTGGATGAAAGTGGACAAAAGTGTGCTATTGAGGCGTCAGCCTAACGTCAAGAGCACCTTACTGAGGTGCCGTCATTAAGGTGAAGTAAACCGTGATGGTTTATGAGGTTTACGAAGGTTATTTATCATATTTAGTTATCACACTTAGCATGAAGCGCATAGAGACAGTCGATATCATTCTCGCCCTAGATAAGGGAGAGGATCAAGTAGCATGGGGTCGTAAAGTAGCGCGTAAGCTACGCTGTCATCCTAAGCAGATTAAAGAAATGCGACTGCTTAAGCACTCCATTGATGCACGCAGGAAGGATCTCAAGGTGCAGCTTCGTATCGAGGTGGGGGTTGAGATGTCTCTACCTCCTGAGCCAGAGTTCCATGTGAACTATAAACCTGTGAGTGACTCTGCTCGAAAGATTGTGATCATTGGTAGTGGGCCTGCTGGTATGTTTGCAGCGCTGCGCTCAATTGAGCTGGGGTGTAAGCCTATTGTTTTAGAGCGAGGTAAAGACGCCTCAGCTCGTAGGTTCGACCTCGGGCCTATTATGCGTAAGGGCACCGTTATTGAAGATTCTAACTACTGCTTCGGCGAAGGTGGGGCAGGGACATACTCAGATGGTAAGCTCTACACCCGTGCGACCAAAAGAGGGCCTGTGCGAGATGTCTATGGCACTCTCGTAGCCCACGGCGCGCCTCCTGTTATCATGACTGATGCGCACCCGCATATCGGCTCGAATCTCCTGCCTAATGTCGTGAAGGCGATGCGTGAGAGCATTCTCCAAGCGGGAGGTGAAGTCCACTTCGGTGCTAAGGTCACCGAGTTCCTCCGTTCAGGGGATGGCAAGCAGATGCATGGTGTGGCTACAGCAGATGGTAGAGAGTTTACCGGAGATGCGGTGATTCTTGCTACGGGGCACAGCGCGCGTGATATTTATAAAATGCTCGCTGAGGAGAATATCCTCATGGAGCGTAAGACGTTCGCCGTGGGCGTTCGTATTGAGCATCCCCAGCCGCTCATTGATAGCATTCAGTATCATTACCCCTTAGGCACTGAGAGACCTCGTAATCTGCCAGCAGCGCGATACCGTCTGGCTTGTAAGATCGGAGGGCGTGGCGTGCATTCCTTCTGCATGTGTCCGGGTGGCTTTATCGTGCCAGCCGCGACAGAGAATGATGAGGTAGTGGTCAATGGCATGTCTTTGTCTCGACGCGACTCTCCTTATGCCAATAGTGGTATGGTGGTGAGTGTCGATCCTGAGGATACCAGAGAGTTTGAAAAAGAGCACGGTATCATGGCCGGTATTGCCTTTCAGAAATGGATGGAGGTATTAGCCTCGAAGACGGGTGGTGGTGTGCAGAAGGCACCCGGCCAGAGGGTGACAGACTTCCTTGCAGGGAAGGTGTCATCGAGTTTACCCGGGACGAGCTACTTCCCTGGACTTACCTCAGCACCGCTACATGAGGTCATGCCTGAGTTTATCACCACGCGCATGCAGACTGGGTTGCGTAAATTCGGTAAAGGCATGCACGGCTATATCACCGAGGAGGCTGGTATGCTCGGCTTTGAAACACGGACGAGTAGTCCGCTTCGAGTCCCTCGTAATGAACATGACCTACAGCACCCTGAAGTCGCAAAGCTCTACCCATGTGGTGAAGGGGCTGGCTATGCAGGTGGTATCATCTCCGCTGCTCTTGATGGCATGAAGTGTGCCGAAGCAGCCGCTGCGACGGCTGTATAGAGAGTTTACTTCTGATGGCTACTTACGGGGGAGTGAGACACCTCGCTTGGTGAGCCTTACATTGAATGGCTCGGCGATACTTTCTGGATCCCAGCCGAGCTTACGGCCTTCTTCGATGACCTCCTCGACCATGTCGGGGCGGAAGACGCGCGGGCAGATGGCGATGATCATTTGACCTTCGGGGAATTCATTAAGCTCGATACAGACTTCGACGAAGTTCTGTGTGCTGCGCTTAGTCCAGCGGTATTGAAGGTCGTAGAAGCAGATTACTTCGCTATTTTTAATAGATAGAGCCATGGCGAGGGGAGGGTATGGTAGAAATAGCTAATGCTAAACATTAAACGGTTTTTTTATCAAAAAAAGACAACTCTGCCGTAAGGTGGGGATAGCGCAAAGAATCTTAAAACTATTACTAAGTAGAGGTGTTTGAAAGGTGGTGAAACGGACTCATGGAAATAAGGTGGAATCACTGCTAACTCACATAAAACTCTACTTGTGTGCTTTTGATACGTCTTTAAAGTGTTGCTTGTAAGCAAGCATCCCCTTAGCTACTTCCTGACTCCCTCTCAGACTCTTTTTGTAAACCTCTCCTCATGCGCTCCCATTTCATTTTACCTTCGGCTGCAGTGTCGGTCACCGTATTGGCTAGTGCTCTTATACTGGCTATGGGGTCATGTGCGCCGACTCCGTCGCACTCGGCGACAGGCAGGCTCGTAATGCCTAAGCGCTATGATGCTACGCCACCACCAGTGATGGAGCTACGCAGTGGCTTACTGACACTTTTCCCCAGTAAGGTGCTGCGCTCATATGTCGATGATGCCTTGGCCCATAACTTGGACTTACAGGCTAGTGCAGCTGAGCTAGAGGAGGCGGGATTTGATGTGACTCGTGTCGGTGCTCCTTCTCGGCCGAGTCTTACCGCTGCAGCGGCGACTTCACGTGTGCAGGCGCCCTCACTCAATAGCAGGAGTTTGGCGACTCGTTTCTCGCCTTCACTTGATGCGCGGTGGGAGCTCGATGTCTGGGGGCGAATTAAGGCGGGGGTGACTGCAGCCTCTCGTGACTTTGATGCAGCTGAGGCGGACTACACCGCTGCTAGAGACTCGATTGCCGCGCAGACGATTCAGTCTTACTTTAATCTCTTAGCAGCAGATAAGCTAGTGAGTCTGGCTAAGCGCCGTCAAGAGAGCTTTCAGAACTCCTATGATCTGGTGAATCGTAGATTCGAGGCTGGCACAGGGGGGCTTGCCGATACGCATCTAGCCCGGACTGATCTAGAGAGCTCGAAGGCGCAGGTAGCAGACCGAGTGGATACTCGTGATCGTGCTGCTCGTGCATTGGCTGTGCTGACTGGTAGCTATCCCGATACAAGTGCTTCTTCTCGTAGCTCTAGCCAGAGCTGGCCATCACTTAAAGGTGGGGTGAAAGCTGGGATTCCTTCTGATCTATTAATGAATCGTCCCGATGTGGATGCTGCCTTTCAGCGTATTCTAGCAGCTGACTCGCGCGTGAAAGTTGCTCACAGAGATCTTTACCCGAGCTTTAACCTTACTGCATCAGGTGGGCGGGATAGCTCAACGCTGCGTGATCTGGCGAATTCAAACTTCAATGTGTGGTCGATCTTAGCTGGAGTGTCAGCACCATTACTCGATGGTGGAGGGCGACGCGCTGAGCTAGGGGCTGCTAATGCTCGTGCTAAGCGAGCCCTCCTCGACTACCAGTCTATTGTGCTAGAAGCTCTTCGTGAGGTAGAAGATGCACTGGGCTCAGAGAGGCAGCTTCTCTTGCAGCAGTCAGCTACGAGAAGTGCGCTAGAGGCTTCACGATCTGCGGAGAAGGGAACCAAGCGTGACTACGAATCTGGTCTAGTGGAGATTCTCACCCTTCTTGATACTCAGCGCCGTTCATTTACCACCGAGGAGGCTCTGATTAATACTACCCTAGAGCGCTATAATAACCGTGTATCTCTAGCCCTTGCTCTGGGTAAGGGGTTATAATTTATCGCGATTATCTTTCCTAACCTTTCTAGCATTTTACTACTTTATTCTATTTTATGAAACTACTTGGCCAAATCCTCTTCCCTCTACTCATCATCGCTATCGGCTTTGCTGGCTACAGTAAGCTCAAGAGCCTGAAGCCGCCAAAGAAGAGCAAGCAGGCGAAGGTGGTCATCCCCGTAGTGAGTATTGCTGATGTTTCCCCTGAGGATCATACTCCTCCTGTGCGGAGTTTTGGCACAGTGCAGAGTTATTTTGAAACTACGCTCACACCACAGGTGACAGGTGAGATCGTCGAAGTGTCGGAGCAGTTCAAAGTGGGTGTGATGGTGAAGAAGGGTGAGCTCCTAGCTCGTATCGATGCGACTGACTATCATGCAATACTAGCGGGGCTGACAGCGACTAAGGTGACGGCTATGCAGGTATTAGCAGAGGAGGAGATCCGTGTGAAGCAGGCTTCGGAGGATTGGGTCGCATCGGGGCGTTCATTGGCTAAGGCATCTGACTTCGTGCTGAGAAAGCCTCAGCTAGCAGCAGCTCGGGCGAATATCAAATCAGCTGAGGCTGCCGAGGCTAAGGCGAAAGTCGATATCGAGCGCACCGTTATCCGCGCTCCTTATGATGCAGTGGTGCTCGCACGCTCTGCCTCACTGGGTAATTTAGCGAATTCGCAGCAGTCACTGGGTAGACTAGTCGCTACAGAGAAGTCTGAAGTTCGTTTACCTCTTTCGGCTGAGCAGTTTAGCAGAGTAAAGCTACCGGTTAGCACTACAGGTAGCTCAGAAAGTGGTCAGCCACTTAATGTGACTCTTACTAGTCCATCTCATGAAGGGCTAGAGTGGCAGGGGGATCTCGTCCGCACTGAGGCTGTGATCGATGAGGCGAACCAAGTCAGCTACGTGATTGCCGAGATCGAAAATCCTTATACTAGCCATACCCAGCCACTTGCAATGGGGACCTTTGTGAATGCGCTTATTCCCGCTGTAGCCATTAAGGGCGCGTATAAGCTTAATGAAGCAGCGCTGGTCAATGATAAGTATGTCTGGGCACTAGATACAGAGAGCCGACTACAGCGACTCGTCGCCATACGAAGACAAAGCTACGAGGGCGATGTATTTCTCACTATCGAGACTAAGGATCTAACGCCACCGCTAAAGATCGTGACCCGCCCACTGACAAATTTCAAAAGTGGCGATGAGGTGTCTACAGGGAGTGATTCAGCAAAGAAACCATCTGATAAGGGCGAGGGTAAGAAGAGGGGCGAGGGTAAGGAGAGTGGCAAGAAAGAGGGGGAAGCTTAATTCTTATTTATTACGTATAATCATCTCATCTGTCTGATCCTTCTTATATCAAACTACTAGCTAGTTCATTGTCGTCCTTTTCCTCGTCTTTTATTTCCAATTCAACTTTTTCCAATGTCACTACATAAGAAACATCCTATCTTAACTTGGTTTGCGGCTAACCCGGTGGTGGCAAATATCCTTATGCTCACGATCTTAGTGGCAGGGATCTTTACCGCTCTTACTGTGAGGAAGGAGGGTTTTCCAGCCTTCGATGCGGAGTCGGTCACGGTAGTGGTGCCTATCCGTGGGGGAACTCCTGAGAATGTGGAGCGTGGTGTAGCGATCAAAATAGAAGAAGCTATCCAAGGGGTGAGTGGTATAGACCACGTGCGCTCTGTCAGCTCGGATGCTCAGGTAACAGTTACCATTACTGCCAAAGAGGGGTATCAGGTGACGAAGCTACTCGACGATGTGAAGATCCAAGTGGACTCGATCCCGTCATTTCCCGAGCAGGCAGAGAATCCTGTCATCCGTGAGAATAAGCGAAGACTACGTGTGCTCTGGGTGGAGCTCTATGGCGATGCTTCGGAGTTAGTTCGTAAGGAGGCTGCACGAAAGTTACGCGATAGGCTACTAGAGGAGTCTTCTATTTCACAGGTCGATACCATCGGTGGGCGCGATTATGAAATATCCATTGAGCCTTCGGAGGAGAAGCTGAGGCTCTATCAGCTGACCTTTGCCGAGGTGGCTGATGCGGTGAGTAATAACTCGATTGATCTTGGTGGAGGTGATGTGCTCTCAGATCGTGGTAATATTTCACTGCAGTCACGTGATCAGGCCTACGTGAAGGAGGACTTTGAACATATTCCTGTTCGCACCAATGCCGACGGCACACGTATTCTCGTGAAGGATGTGGCAGAGGTTCGCGATGATTTTGTCGATCAGAAGTTTCTTAATATCTTTAGGGGGAAGCCTACGACGAGTTTGGAAATTACCACTGAGGGTAATGACGATATTCTCAAGTCGGTGAAGCAGGCCAGAGCGGTGGTGGAGAACTACAAGGGGCTGCCTGAGGGTGTGCAGCTTGCCACATGGCTCGATGGTGGCACCAATATTCGCGACCGCCTCCTCCTACTGGGGCGAAATGGTGTAGTCGGTGTGCTCTTAGTGCTGGTAGCCTTGATGCTGTTTCTTAACTTCCGCTTAGCAGTTTGGGTGGCACTTGGCATTCCTATTTCTCTAGCTGGTGCAGTAGCGCTCTTCCCGATTCCTGCTTTTGATTTGTCGGTGAATGTTATTTCGGCTTTTGGTTTCTTAGTGGTGCTGGGTATTGTGGTCGATGATGCTATTGTGATTGGTGAGTCGATCTATTCAGAAAAAGAGGCTAACCCGTCTGATAATGATGAGGATGAGCTGCAAACAACGATCCGAGGTGTGGGTAAGGTGGTTACACCTGCGACCTTTGGTGTGCTTACTACCATCGCGGCATTTATTCCGCTGACACAGGTGTCTGGGCGTATGGGGAATGTCTTTGGCCAGATAGCCATTACTGTGATTTTCTGCCTGATCTTCTCCCTCATCGAGTCGAAGCTGATACTGCCGGCGCACTTAGCGCACCTGAATGTGCATCGTAAGCCCGGCAACGGCTTTACTAAGATGTGGGCACGTTTTCAGCGGTCGATCTCCAATGGGCTTCTCTATGTGGTCGATCGATTTTATCGCCCGTTTATCCGCTTCTGTGTGAGCTGGCGCTACGCCGTAGTTGCCTTTTTTATTGCGGTTTTCATGCTCGTTATTGGCCTGTTTCCTGCGGGACAGCTACGCTTTGTATTCTTCCCTAATATTTACCAAGATAATATCTCTGTAAACCTAGAGCTAGATCAGGGGCAATCTGTCGATTACCTCCACTACCAAGCCAAGGCGATCGCACAAGTAGCCGGCGAGCTCGGTGATCGGTATGAGAAGAAATACGGCACGAACCCCTTTGAAGAACTTCAGGTTTCGGCGAGTTCGAATACGACTGTTTCTATCGTCAGTGAATTAACACGCTCGACCACGCGTGATTACTTGCCGACGGAGCAGATTATTAAGGACTGGCGTAAAGCTGTGGGCCCTATTTCGGGCGCGCGTGTGCTTACCTTTGCCGCTAAAGCGGGGCCTCGTGGCGGTGATGTCAGTGTGAACTTGGAAAGTGATCATCTAGACTCACTGAAGGCGGTCGCCGATGAGCTCAAGGAAGTCTTGGCAACTTATACGGGTGTATTTGATATTTATGATAGCTTCGACTCGGGGAAGCCTGAGATCAACTACTCGATTACTAGTCAGGGGCAGGCGGCTGGATTTACCAAGCGTGATCTGGCATTGAATGTGCGTGATTCTTTCTTTGGTCGTGAGGCTCAGCGGGTGCAGCGCGGCCGTGACGAGGTGAGAGTGCTAGTTCGCTACCCATTAGAGTATCGCTCATCGATTGATAGTCTCAGAGATATGCGCGTTCGTCGTGCTGATGGCGCTACTGTTCCTTTCTCGGTGGTGGCTAATACCGAGTATTCTGATTCATTAGCCTCGATTACCCGCTATGACAATAAGCGAGTGGTTTCTGTCGATGCTTCTGTAGATAAGGGGGTTACCTCAGCAGCTGAAATATTGGCATTTTTAGAGGAGGATTACTTCCCTGATATGCTGGCGAGGTATCCTGATATTTCGATCAGTCAGGGTGGCTCTGCCGAGCAGCGCAAGAAGTCAGTGGGTTCACTGCTGACTGGCTTCGGCTTCTCGATTGTCTTTATTTATATTTTGATCTCTATTCCTCTCAAGAGTTACGCGAAGCCACTTATTATCATGTCAGTGATTCCTTTCGGCATTATTGGCGCTCTGCTTGGCCATTACATCATGGATATCCCTGTGTCGATCCTCTCGGTCTTCGGTATCCTCGCACTCTCGGGGGTAGTGGTGAATGACTCACTGGTGCTGGTGAGCCGAGTTGATGATCTGCGCCAGGAAGGGGTGAGGCTTGTCGATGCCTGCCTCCGCGCTGGTGCTGACCGTTTCCGCGCTATCTTACTGACGTCATTGACGACTTTCCTCGGTCTGGGGCCTCTACTCTTAGAGCGCGAGGTGCAGGCTCAGTTTCTGAAGCCCATGGCTGCCTCGCTAGCCTTTGGTATTCTCTTTGCTACGATTATTACCCTAGTGCTACTTCCGGCGCTCATGGTGATTGCCAAGGAGATTAAAGATCTCGTCAGAGACCTGTATGGCATGCCCCATAAGGACTAATGTCCTAGGGGCCTATTGCGGGCTACTCTCTAAAGAGTGGCTGCTAGCGCCTTGGTAAGTGGCTCGTCCTGATGGGGGAAGAGGGTGCAGAGATCGAGGTGGAAGTGATTATCTTCGATAGTGCCTACGATAGCTGGAGTGCCGATTCGGAAGTTTCTAGCTAGCTTGGTAACAGAGATGTTCTCTGGCTTGATGGTGATCTTTACCGACGGGATCTCAGACTTGGGCATGGTGCCTCCTCCTGTTCTGGCTGTGCTGGCTGCGATGGTGCAGAGTTTTTGGGCACTGGCGGGGAGTGCAGCGAGGATGTTTTCTGCGCGTTTTTGCAGTAGCTCGGGCTTACAGGAAATGAAGTCGAGTGTAGGCACTTGGTCAGCTGCTTGATTCGCATGTGAGCTGAGGTAGGTGTCGATGGACTCCTGTAGCACGGTGAGGATGAGCTTGTCACAGCGGACAGCTCGGAAGAATGGCTCTTGCTTGAGCTGGGCGATGAGCTCGGACTTGCCTGCGATGATACCAGCCTGTGGGCCTCCAAGGAGCTTATCCCCAGAGAAGCAAACCAGATCGATGCCGTGATCGAGTGACTGCTGCGGAGTCGGCTCGTGGTCGATAGGGGCGAGTTCGTCGGTGTGGAGCATAGCACCTGAGCCGATGTCTTCTACGATAGGGAAGCCGTGCTCGCGAGCGAGTGCTGATAGCTCAACGGCTGAGGCCTCATCGGTGAAGCCTCCAATGTAGAAGTTAGAGCGGTGCACCTTGAGTATCATGGCGGTGCGTGGGGTTATCGCTTTGCGGTAGTCTTCGAGGTGGGTTTTATTCGTAGCACCGACTTCGACGAGCTTGGCTCCTGATGTTTCGAGGATTTCAGGGATGCGGAATCCGCCACCGATTTCTACGAGCTCACCACGGGAGACGATGACTTCATTTTTATCCTCAGAGCAGAGGGCACGAAGGATGAGCACGAGAGCGGCTGCGCAGTTGTTAACGGTCGTTGCGGCTTCGGCGGTAAGTAGTGATGCGAGCGCTGTTTCGAGGTAGCCACCACGCTTGCCACGGTTTCCTTC
>JALZUH010000062.1 GCA_023301645.1 Akkermansiaceae bacterium | reverse complement strand
ACAACACCCAATGAGCACCGCTCATCGAGGAACACTCTATCTACTCACCAGTGAATCGGTATTGCCCGATTACTTGATATTCTAGCAAGCTATTCTCCCACTTCGGGCCACTGCCAATATTGTGGACTACCCAGCGCTCATCACCACGAGCCCCAGGACCCGGAACAACAATGCCAATGTGTGACTGAGCATCAGTGAGTCGCCAAACGACAACATCACCAAACATAAAGTCCTCCGCTAACTTCGTCTCATCAGCTTTAATCTCAGCGCCTTGGCGGCTGAAGAATCGCTGCAAATTAGGCACACGGCGATGATCGATATTTGAGTTAGGCTTTCTGAGATTCCACAGCTGCGGGTAAATACGGAAATTAACCTTCATGTCCTCATGCACCAACTCCTGTAAATCAATATTCAGCTGGCGATAGCTGCGGATAACCATGTCTGAAGACAGTCCCTTCGTTGCAGGAATATCGCCATTGGGGTATGACATCTCGTAATAATCAGGATCATAAGAAACCCCCGCCATCGTTCTCTCCAGAGCAGCAACAGCAAGGTCATGTCCGAATGAATCCGCTTTACTGAGCAAAGCGATCGTCTCGGTCACCTTATTATCAGTCACCTTCTCGTAATCTGCCAGAGCCTTATCTGCGAAATTCTTAGCCACAACCGTAACGCCGACAACCACCATCACGACCATCAACCAAGCACTCAGCCAAGACTTCTTGGTTGGTTTTTGGGGGCGTGGCCCGATGTATTCTATCGCGTGCATTCAATGAGCTATGGTAAGTGATCAATAACTGTGAGTAGTCAGCCATGAAGGGTGGTCTATCAGCAGAAATCGATCAGAGTTAATGAAGTATCAACTACTGAAGCTAACTCTACTGGAGCAATATCCAAGCCAATCACCTAAGTAATCGCACATGAGACATTACTCACTGAAACATCGTCACAATATTACACCGCAAAGACACTTAAAAGGCCGCTATTTGAAGGTGTTATTGAGACAACCACCGACGAATAAACTCACTGAGCTTCAGAAGCTTAAGCTTCTTAAAAAAAGATTTACTTAAAACACAGCGAATGAAAAGTTTTTTATCTTTTTTTTAAAAAAAACATGCCACCATTTGCACCACACCATGATTATCGAAAAGAAAACCAGCCCCATCAAATGGGGCGAAATTGATCTAGCCCTCTTCGGCATTGATAATAACTGGCAAGGACGCGCCATTACTCCACCTTGCGGATTTGGTATGGCCATCGATGACACATCATTCTGGTTCGTCGCCACCAGGAACAAAGCAGCCACATCTCACCCAGATTCCATTGCAGGGGAATTCACCCCGAAACTATGGCAATACGACGTCGCAGAGCTCTTCATCCACGACCCTGCGACTAGCCGCTACTTAGAGCTCAATCTCGCACCCAATTCAGCCTGGTGGTGCGCCCTATTTTCAGCAGAGAGAACACCAGCCCAAATCCCACACACCGACCACACCAGTAGCGCCGCTACTTCCACTCCCATCAATGGCGTTCGCACCTACTCAGATCTCGCCCCTGATGGCACATGGGTGGCCGCCATATCCATCCCCCTCGATGAGCTAGCCGCAATCATCAACTTCAGCGATACCTCTGAGATGAATGTCACCTTCATCACCGACTCCCCTCAGCAGCAATTCCTCACGGCCAATCCCCCCGAGGGAATAGAGCCTGACTTCCACCAGTATAAGCTCTTTAAGCCTGCCCAGTTTCTAGAAAACGGCATCACTTTCCACCAGCAGCAACCCCCGACTAGCTGAGCAAGCTCATTGCCCTCTAAACAGGTCATCATCTATGAGAAATATCACGCTTCAGTCATTGCCAAAGAAACATTAAGATGTCTTAATAAATCCCCCTCTTCAATAACGAGCATCTTCCACCACATCCTCATAGCACTCAATGGAACCCCAAACTCCTAAAAACACCCAAGATAGAAATGAACTTGCCCTCCTCGCCTCCAATGAAGGCGTCTGGGACTGGTATGCAGGAGACCCCGATATTTACTATTCTGAAAGAGTTCTCAAGTTTCTCGGCTATGATGAAGAAAGTGCGCCTAACATCTTCACCCATGCAGACGACTACTTTCACGAAGAAGACCTTCCTGAGTTCAAAGAAGCCTTCCGCCTATCCCTATTAGATGACTCTGACAACACCTTCGCCTCCGACTGCCGCTACCGCCACCCCGATGGCACATGGCACTGGCTAAGAATACGCGCCATCATCGTCCATAGTGAAGACAGCACACCTACCCGACTCGTCGGCTCGATCATTAACATCTCACTGCGTAAAAAAGCGGAGCTAGCACTCGAAGAAGAACGCTACAGGCTCAAGCAGCTTATTGAAAACGTGCCCGTTAACGTCTACTACAAAGACACCCAGTCACGATTCGTTCTCGCAAACAGCTCCACCGTAGAAAAACTCGGCGCCAAGTGCACCGAAGAGGTCATCGGCAAAACGGACAAAGACTTCTTCGACAGCGAGCACTCCGATGCCACACGCGCCAGAGAGCTCGATATCATGGAGAGCCAAATACCTCAGCTCAATGAAGTGCATCGTGAAATGTGGTTCCAAGTCCAAGGCAAAGAAGACACATGGGCAAAAAGCTCGAAACTCCCATGGACTGACAAAAAAGGGAACATCTGTGGCACCTTCGGCATCACCAGCGACATCACAGACCTCGTCCGCACTCAGCGCATGCTCACCAGCATGGCGAAAGAACTACAGAGCAGGAATGTAGCCTTCGAAGAAGAGCTCCAGCTCGCCCGAGAAATCCAGCAGGCACTCCTCCCACAAAATCTCAATGGCATGCAGCTCCAGTCTGAGGGACAGCAGGTCGACTTCGCCTCACGCTACTCCCCTGCCTCAGAAATGGCAGGAGACTTCTATGAATTCATGCCCATCTCAGAGCACTGCATTGGTGTTCTCATCTGCGACGTCATGGGTCACGGGGTAAGAGCCTCACTCGTCGTATCCATGATTCGAGGGCTTATGGAAAAGGAGCACGACTCCACCGAGCAGCCTCACCTCTTCCTCAAAGGGATCAATGAAGGCCTCGTCTCCATCCTCAACCGCGCTGGTGTCACCATGTTTGCCACAGCCATCTACAGCGTCATCGACCTGAAACAGAAAACCATCAGCTACTCCTGCGCAGGCCACCCCCACCCCATCACTCTAAAAGACGGCCAAGCCAAGCAAATCGTCCCAGCCAATAAGAAAACTCACCCCGCACTCGGACTCATCCCCACAGCTGCCTACACATCAGAAACCATCCCTCTCGACCAAGTCGACCGTCTACTACTCTTCACCGACGGACTCCACGAAGTCGAAGACGCCCAGCAGAACGAGCTCGGTGTAGAAGGTGTCATCAAGCACGTGCAGCAAAGCGCCGCAGCAGACCTACAAACCTGCCTTGATCAGCTCCTACAGAGCTCCCTCGACTACTCAGTCAGTCATGAATTTAACGACGACGTCTGCCTACTAGCCCTCGACGTAAAGCACAGCTAAGAAAGACCTCGCTAAGTGTCGGTCTTTCACAGGTGTTTAACACAATGGCCACTTAGGTTCCTTAGGAGCTTTGTAGCCTCTATTGGCAAACTCTTCTGCAAGTGTGGAAATCAACCATTCATCAAACTCGTCATATCTTTCATCTAGACCAAGTATGAGCTCAGTATCTTTACCTAAGGATTTCATGGACTTGACACCGCTCATTATAGAAGTCCTTACGTCTGAACTAAAAAAATTAGAAGTATCCATAAGATCATGCCAATCCAGATCGACATCAAGTAGACTTGTTCCTCCCCCCGCGCCCCAAACACCTATAAAATGAAACAAGAGAACTGAATTTACCTCAAAAACATTTTCATACAACTTTGTATCTTCGCGCCTTTGCGTAAGCTAATCACTCTAAACTACGCGCCTGCCTTTTATTTACACTTAAGTGAATTCTAAAACTCTAGA
The DNA here is from genome assembly GCA_023301645.1 of Akkermansiaceae bacterium. Classification (GTDB taxonomy): domain Bacteria; phylum Verrucomicrobiota; class Verrucomicrobiia; order Verrucomicrobiales; family Akkermansiaceae; genus Oceaniferula. The sequence continues at coordinate 2,238 of JALZUH010000062.1, read as the reverse complement.
GCTTAGATAAAATGCTTTCAGTAGTCTTTGGATTGACTTTCAGCACAAACGAAAAAATAGAGGCCAGCCCATTAGCCCCAATACCAATTTCACAGTTATTAACAGCCTCCGCATAGAGCATGGATGTTAAGTAAGCTTTATCATCATGGTTAAGATCATATCTACTACTTGACTGGAGCTTGAGAAGCTTATTTAAAAATTCGACACCACTTCGGCAGCACTCTTTCACAGGGTCTTGTGTAGCACCATGTGTTGTAGTGCTGGCTATATGCTTTGCTGTATAATATGATAGAAATCCGCAAACCTTGAACCCATCAATATTATTTTGATAAATGCGATGCAATCGAATGTGATTCCCAAGATGAACAAAGGACGTGTTAATTAAGTTGATTTGAGTATCTTCATCCAAACTAATACCACAGCTTTCATGAAGGTATAAGAAAAAGGCTCGGGTCAATCCGCGAGCCTGTTCCCTAAATGAATTGTTTCTTTCTGGCATTCTAGTCTTTAGTGAGCGCCGCTAGAACTTCTTTATCACTTTTGTTGTGGAAGCCTTCAAACATGGAGGCTGTCTTGTCATCGAGACCATTAGAGGTAACGGCTTCCTCCTTGGTGATGTCCAAGGTGCTTCCTAAAGTGGCCGCCCATATTTCATCAAATTTGTCATTCATTGTGAGTAGTCTTGTAATTGTGCTTCTCCTCAGGGCAACTTTTCGGTCACCTCAAGGTGACTCTCAAACAACACATGATATTAATTTTTGCAAGCGGAAATTATAATCCTCTACGACATATTATAGCTAGTTTATCATTCTTGTCGATATATGGCGTAGCTATTTTATTAACCTTCCTTAATTACGTGTCAATTTTCGTTCTGTCATCTATTTATAATAAGAATTAAGCTGTTAAGCTACAGCCATCACAGTTTTTTACTCCTGCAAATTCTAAGTTAGATTCGCTGCAGTGGGAAAATGCTAACATCCACATGCTTAGCAATGATACTCGAAACAGGAGCCTCATCCGCTATCTCAAATCCCGCTAGAGAGATCAGTCGCGAGGTATCACTCTCCACGAGCACATCTCTATACTCATACGGTGTATGATTCACTAACCCCTGATACAAGTTGCCCTTTTTATCGGCACTAAATAAGCGATATCTTTCCAGTAAAAAAAACTCCAAGCTACCCACTCTAGACTCACATCCAGACTCTACGACTGATGGATAGACGAACTTCTGCACATCAGCATCGACACGGCGCTGGGACTGATAGGTTAGATTCACCCCATCGTTAGCAACTGACATGCGCGCGTGCTGATAAGGTAGATTAAAAAGCATACGTGCTATTTTAACCGCCAGCCATTGATTACAGTCCAGTGAGAAAAACCACACACCAGGCCGCCCCTGCTCATCATACACATAGGTTCTTACATTCACCTCCTGAAACCAAGAAAGCCCTGGCACAGGTGGACAGTAAACTGGGCGGATCCGCTGCATAAAAAACGGCACCACTCCGATATAAGCCTTCCCTTCAAAGGTATCCACAGTCAGCCCCTTAGGCAGACTCTTCTGCACTAGCTCAGCATCAATTTCCCAATGCAAGAATAGCAGATGTGACCACCTCTGCTTCATCACCACCGCTGTAGACGGTCGCTCACGCGCAGCAAGCCGCTGGGCATCTGTAGGGTAGCAAGGTTCACTCATATAGTCTCCAATACAGTAGCCACAAACCACATAGGCTCAACTTTAATTTCGGGGTATTGGAACCCACAAGCATACTCCTGAGGCACACAGCCACCATGAGCATCAGTCTCACCAGCAAGTGTCCGCTCCTGAAATCGCACCACAGGCCGCATTTTAAGACACCTATGAACCCTTGCGACTATTCCCAAAAAGCACCCCAACACCGACCAGAATCAACGAACCTAAAATCCAGTAAAGCCAACCAGGTGATTTATGGTTATCCGATGATGATTTTAATTCGTTCGGAGGTTGCGTAATAATTTGTGTTTTCTGCGAAGTCGATTGCTGGCGGCCAATAGCTTGGGCATTCGTTGATTTACTTTCAGTATTTTTTCAAGCGGCAACTTGTTTTTAGGGGGATGTCCCATATATCGTTAAAACTGCGGTGGCTGATTTAACGATATATGGGACATCCCCAGGCTTAGAGCACCGCCCTGATGTTGTCGATGAGAGGCTAAGGTTTGGAGATTGGGAGGTAGACCTGATAGCTGGAAGCCAAG
>JALZUH010000061.1 GCA_023301645.1 Akkermansiaceae bacterium | reverse complement strand
CCAGGACTGGCAAAGCAAATACCGATCATGGCAAATAACCAAAATGGTGACGTCGCTATGATTAAGACGAATGCCCCAATACGGTCTAACACCTTCTTCACAAGTAAGGCCCATGAAAGATCGGGGGTTGCCCGCAAGACAAGCATTGGATTACCTCCGAGGGTGTCAAATACAGGACGCGATACCTGCGTGCGAATAAAGCCCGCCGATACCCAAGCCTCTACCCCTCTCTTTTCACAAAGCTCGACGACCCGTGATATACCTTCAAACACGGAGTGCGACGCTGCAACAACAACCTGATGGACTGACTTTTCAGTAAGTATCTCCTCAAGATCATCATCCGTTCTTTTTGTCATATCGTAATGAGCGACTACCTCCCAGTAATCAGTCACGCTATCAGGCATTTCAGCTAAAAGCTTCTCGATCTCATTAGGCTCGCCGGCAATGATAACTCGCTGCTGCCCACCACCTTCAATCGCTGATTTCTTGAGTAAGCGCCTCGTAAAACCATCTCTCAAAAGCAGTGAAAGCGTCGCAAAGACACCCGACATCAATAGCACTAAGCGACTTGACGGAGTCACCTGAAAGAAGACCACCATGATAGCGACAAAGACAGTGAACACTGCTAAACAACGCAGCATTTGCGACACTGATTTCGCTACGGTTTTGCGAAGTAAATTCTCATAAAAGCCAAAAAACTCCAGTATTAATGGCGTAAACGGCACCACAATAAATAACAGCCACGCAAGAGCATTCAGTCCAATCGAATCATGTTGTTCCATCCCCAAAAGAGGGCGAACCAATGGCCTTAGCTGATCACTCAGCCAAAATGAACCATAGACGAGAAATGCATCGAAAAACTGCAGCGCCTGAATGGAGAATTGCTCTCTTCTTTTAGATCCTAACATATTTTTATAAAATTGATATTAAACTGAACGCTCAAACCTACTCAGCAGTGGCTGGCGATATATTGGTTTCTTTGAAAAACGCGAGCCTATCCTCGACAAGCTGATAACCTGACTGCCAACGGCTATCAACATCGCCCTTTAGCTCACGCTTATGAATCAAGTAGCACCTCCTCGCTTTCAGAAAAAGCGCCATTGCCTGACTCGGCTGACGTTTTGACCATAAGTCCATGCCCTCTGCATAGTAGTATTCACCAAGATCTAGTTTACGAAAAGGCCCTCTGTGTGATGTTTCGCTTAGTTCTAGCTCCGCAATAAGGCGATTGGCCTGTTCAAAGTCACCTCGCTGAATCAAAAACTTGATATAGCCTACTGCTATCAGCAATTTCTGCCTTTTTTTATGCAGAGGATGAACCATAGAATCATCCATAATGGCCAATGCTTTTTCAAAAGCGCTCCTAGCTGAGCTGTGATCTTTAGCTTCCCAATAACCAATAGCCTCTTTGTAAGTAACATTCGACCACCTGACACTAGAACCAAATAATAACTCACCGCGAGCGCCTACAGCGGTAGCTAGCAAACTCTCAAAATGCTTATCCGCTTCTCTGTAGCGCCCCATTTCGCCAGAAATCATGCCTAAGTTAGCATCAACCATCGGGCTATAAGGGTGCCTTTTTTTTGCCAAGGTGTATTGCTCAAAAGCCTTGTTGAAGAGATCATTTCGAATATCAGGTGCAAGCCCGTCTTTGGTAGCTTGAAAGTGATAAATCGTGCCTAATTTCTCATGCCTGCGGTAGCTAGGTGACGTCTGAATTGAGGCTTCGAGAGCCTCGACATGGCGACCTTTCGATACGGCACCAAGATTCCAAGAACCTTTTTCAACTGCCAGCTTAGCCTCAAGAAGAGGTATACCAGCCCGAAGTTCCTTAGCCCCCAAGAATGCAGCCAAGAGCGCCGAGCTTAATACCACCACAGCTAATAAAGAGCGCACTAGCCACGCTCCCTGAGCAAGACCTACTGTCCTCTCGTTTCGCTGGCGATCGGATTGCACATTGCCAATAGCCCGCCTCACCGGCAACACCCAAAGCAAGCAAGCAGTCGTAAGTAGTAAATTCGACTGCAAATGCATTCTGAAATCAAACATCGAATGAATCGCCATTACCGAAACACCTACAACACCAGCCACACAAAGTGCCAACTCATTAGAATGAACTAACCCGTGACTTCTCATTTTCACTGTTATCCCAGCAGTTCTTTTGGCGCCAATAGCCAGATGGGCGCTGACCACTCCCAATATAAGTAGTAGGCCAATCAACCCATAATCGGTAACCGCCTGTAAATACTCGTTATGCACAAATTCAGGGCTGGCTGATCTCGCCTTTAAATTAGGGTTCCAATGCTTATAGTTCTCATACGAAAAGCTTCGGCTACCTGAACCAAGCCAAGGTCGTTCATTCACCTGACTCAGTGCCATCGGCCAATACCCACTACGTGAAGAATCGGCAAAAAAAACATCTCCGCCAACATGCTCTGCAGACGATCGCTTACTAAACACCTTGTAAGCCGCATAAGGGCCACCGACAAGAACCAGGGCAGCGATGGCAAAGATCATGATCCGAAAATACTTTTGTGCTTTTTGCACACGGGCCGCACTAGTAACCCACAGCAAGCAGATAAACACTCCACCGCCGCCAACTAGACTAATCATAGCTGAACGGGAACTAGACATGATAACGGCCACCATACCAAGGATGGCAAGAGTCCCAAGAAGCACCCTAATAATAGCGTGGTAGCGACCCAGTAGAGCTAAGCTTAGCGACAGCATACTCGCCATCGCAGCAAAATTAGCAAAGCTACCACGGTAGCCATACATACCTGTAATCACACTCCCCTTCGGGCGACTCACTTCAGCAAACCATGCTAAAGGCCAATAACCATCTCCACCATTAGCCTGCATAACAGCAGAGCCTATATTTAGGACAAAACCTATGAGGAAAACATAGGCTATACCAATTCTTACTGTAGGTGAAGCACATAGATAGCCCGCCACGACATAGAGCACGCCGGCAGCCAAGATGAGAAATGTATCATCTAAGCCAAAATCAACCACTGGCGAATACTGGGCCCTTATGCCCAAAAATAAGAGGGTGCCTACAGAGCCTATTAATAAATAAGGGGCAGGAAGTGACATCTTAACAAAGCAACAAAACACCGCCAGCACGCCGGCTAGAGCAAGGCCAATCATGGCAAACGACTGCAACGGCAAGCCCAAGTCAGTGCCAAAAACACATGCCGCCAGCAGAGCTACTGCGAGAACAATAACCACTAATTTTTCAATAAATGAAAACATCTGATCTTTTTTAATAATTTTTGCGCTGCATGAAGCCTAATAAAGAAGAGCGGGCAAGCCAGATACCTGACGGCAATCCAGCTAACTCTAATGCAATACCTTGGTCATCTCTAATGGTAGCACCTATCTCAAAAACTTCACCCCATTTACTCAAGCCCAGCGATTCAATATGTAGAGGCGAACCTTCTCGCCATACTTCAAAATCAACCGATATAGAATCAGGAACAGCTAGTAACCATCGATACGCAGCCTTGGAGTGCAATCCAGACCAATCATCAGCAGCAGCGACAATAATGTAGTCATCTCCTTGGGTAAATGGTCTTATCGCCTGAATCACATCCCACCTTTCGGATTTTGTTTCAGCGTTTCCTAAACCACTCATTACCCCTTTGTCAGAGCCCACCATATAGACGACCTCTTTAGCCACATCACTCAACTCCACCACCGCCGCACTTTCTCCATAAATACTAGCCAATGAATGAACCCAGTCGCCTACACCTTCCAACTCCTTCTTACTTATGTGTAGCGGCATTTTCACTAATGAACGTTCATCAAATAAAGTCACAGTAGCCTTACCTCCATCAATAACTCCCACGCGCTCCACTCTCAGCGGCCACTTCTCTTTGCCCATAACTCTTAACCATAACTCCCCGAGCGAAACCAACCCATTAGACTTCACCTGATTCCCTCTATCGGGGACATCATCGGCAGGCACTGACTTCCACGCATCCCACACCCTCTGGTTATGATCTAATGCTCGGTGCTCAGCATCACGAAGGCGCATAAAAAACCAAGCATTAGCCCCCATTGGCCAGTAGCCATCGGCTGTAGGGTAAAGAGTGGGGTTAGCCGAACAAAGTTTGCCCGACTTCATACTACTAAGGTTCAATCCTACAAAAAAGCTTAGCCCCGTAGCAATGGCAATCAAACCCATCATTACTCTACCCAATCGGCACTGACACCACGCTGCTAAGTAACCTCTCCCTCGTGGTAACATCACAAAGAGCAACAACCCTAAAAGCAAAGTCATTAAATGCCTGGGTGTGTAGAGTAAATTCCAGTAAAAAACTAACGGCATAAGAAGCGCTAGAGCAATCAAGCCATCAAACAATTTTCTTTGTTTTACCCCACCGATCACTAGAGCGGCCAATAAAACAAGTAAGAGCAGTAAGGCGGCATTCATGCCAAGTGCTATAAATGAGGTAAATAATAGAGGATTAAAAAACGTCTGCGGATCAGCCCCCTCTGCTGTAGAAAGCCCACTTCCTAGGATTAAAGCCATAATACTCGCCATCGCCATCAGCCATAGTCTTCGGTCACTCAGCAATGCTCGCCAATCAAGTCGCTTCACGCTCAAAAACGCCATTAACGGCATAAGTAACACAGCATCAGCCCGTGCTGCTATGGCAAGGAACGCCAATACCGCTGCACCTACATCTGCCCATACAGAAACTGAGCCGATTTCTTTTTTAACGCTCCTGCCACTTAGCACGGCTGCCAAAACAAAAAGGAAGCCTGCCGAAATAATATTAGAGGACAATAGCGGTGCACTGAATAAAAACACCGGCGAAAGCAAGCACGCCAACCAGCAAACCCATTCCCACCAGCGCTCAGGTCCTGCTACTAAAAATGCGGTCACCAAGCCTAATAGTAATACAGCCGCCGCCGTGTAATTCCCCACCACTACAATACTCGTCAGCGAAGCCCCTGTGGTATCCAAGCCTGTAAGCTTATAGATGGGAGCTAGAATCCAATAACTAAGAAATGTCCTATCGTAATTGTAAAAACTACGTCCTGAAAGCTGCCCGTCGCGAGCTAGCTCAATAGCACCATCGATGACAGATGCCTGGTCACTCTCACGCATCACATCGCCCGTAGCCCAGATAACAAGCCAAGCAAATAGCCCGATCCACACGAACCGAACCCACCTTATAGCCTCTCTACTCATCATACTATTTAGAGTTACTTACACTCCCTACTTACCCCAGACAGAAAGCCATACAATCAAAGCGACCCAGCTAATGACCGATATCAATAAAGTCGGATTTTTCAGCATCAAGTCCTCTGGTGCATCCACCTGCCCCGAGCTCCGAACCAATCTCATATAAGTCAACAGACCCAGCAGCACAGGTAGTCCTGTGAGGACAAACGGAAAGCAATCTGGACGCGACATACAATATGCAAAATAAAGGCTCGCCGCTGCCACACCACAAAAGGTAATCAAAGCATTCAGCGAAGCCTCACTATATCCTGAAAGTGCCTTACGAGTATCACCAAGCTGACACTCCTCGTGGTCATTAAGCACCCGTAACTCGCCGCGGCGCTTGCCAAAAGCAATCAGTAGCACAATGGTATAGGTGCATGAAAGCAGCCATATAGTTGGTGCTAGATTCAAAGCCACCGCACCTGCTGTCACCCTTAATATAAAACCTAGCCCCAAAAACAAAACGTCTAAGAAGACAACATTTCGGATAAAAACTGAATAAGAGACAGTGAACACATAATACGCTAAACCCACCCATGGAGTCCACGCCACCAGTCCCTCACCAGAGCCAAAAAACGCAAACAAGATGACCAAACTAAACAAGCTCAGCCATCCACTAGCCGCAATAACGCTTCGGCGCGTTAGTCGCCCTGCAGCCAAAGGCCTCGTCTTCTTTCGCGGATGAGCCCTGTCCTCCTCTACATTAAGTGCATCGTTTAGCAAATAACCAGCACTCGAAAGCAAGCAAAAGCCCGCTACCAGAGGCAGGAGGTCTAGCCATTTAGCCAAATCCCCTGCTTGCCCAGAAAAGATAAGGGCGGCCATGCAGAAGCCGCTCTTTACCCAATGCTTTGGGCGCATCGAGTTGATCCAATCCCTGATCATTTCGTTAATATGGCAAAATACTGTAATCGATTACCAAAGAGCCAATTCATACCGAATGGGTATAACTCAATACTACGCTTTTCTCCCCTGACCTTTAGGCCGCAGCGCTTGAATAGCTCGTGCCAGCCATCAGCACTTCGGTAACGATAAAGACACTCAATATCGTAACCAATATTAGCTAGCCAATCGATGAATGAAATCCTTGCTATAGCCAGAGGTGCACCCAATAGGTGATCTTTCACGATAACACCTTTACGAGCAACTCTCTTGCACTCAAGGAGTAAGAGGTCTTCATTCCATTCATGGTGTAATACATCTGCTACAGAAACATAATCGTAACTATCATCATCAAATGGCAAAGACGTCCCACTCATCTCAGTTACGGGTATAGCGCAGCCATCCCGAGGCTCGACCTCAGCCCCCGAAGCATCGACTCCGTAATGATCTTTCAGATAAAGCCCAAGTTGTCCACCGCCACAACCGACATCTAATAAGCTATCGCCTGAAGACAACTCCTCGCCGATTAATTGACCTAAAACGACCAACCTTTTCTCATAAACTGGCTTATGAAGTTTTCTTATTATTAACTTAATCATGATGGGCTATTTGATATCCTTAGCACCTAATGACTTTTGGAAAGTAGGTGCGTATCGACGAATGTAATCCAAGGCTCGATTTCGAGAAGCCGTCTGCTGCTCTTTATCCTCACTTATTGTTCTAACCATCACACTAGGGTATGCCCAGCGGTCATTGGTATTTTTGAAGATGTTATTAAATGCTGAGAGTAAAATACGCATGTAGCTATGAGGAGTCGACACCTCCTTACCTACCCACCAATAAATATAATTCGCCCTTACTACCAAATCATCACCATTCTGACTCTTCACAGTTCGCGAAAGCTGTAGATCCATCACTTCCAAAGGCCCACCTTCGGTCTCTAACTCCACGACCACTCGGCCATCAATCGTCCAGCCCTGACCAGTCATACAAACCTCTGGTCGGTGTAGACTGCGCGCATCAGCGCCCCCCAGGATGACGTTCGCCATAAAGCCCTGCTCTAGGTGCTCTATTTCATTAGAAGCCAGATCAGAAATATAGCTTCGCTTAACACTCAGCGTGTCATCTGGTAGCCAGTAATTCTCCAGTTCAGACATTTCCTCGCTGCGAGAGCTATAGCCTGGAACGACCTCAGGTAGGCTCAGTATCACGCCTGACTCTGGGTTTAATGCCGCATTAGGAAATACATTACATAGGGTAATTGTCACACCAGCTAGTAACAGCAGGATGAGTGTTCGATATAGATGAGACATATTTTGAGAGGATCGGTTGAGATTTATTTACTGCACTTTTTTGACGACAGTTTTACGCTTCTTGAAGATTCTGAACCCATTATTGAGTAACTCTACGCTAATGATCATGACCACTAGAGCCACGACAAAAACAACCAAACCCGAGCCTATATGATAACTCGAAGGGTCGTGCTCACCATGGCCAATTGCTTTCTCGCTCCCCATCAGCTGCGCTCCAAAATAAAGCATCAGCATTCTTATGAAATTCCCCAGCACTGCAATCAATGGCACCAGTGCGATCAGAACTAAATGCTTCCAAAACGACTTCAGTGTAAGATAGCCGTAGCTCAAGCCCATCATAAACAAGGCAAACAGTGAGCGCAAGCCACTGCATGCCGCGGCAATATTCAAGCCAATCGGCTCCCCAGAAATAGGGTCAAGTTTTGCGGTTATAATCGATGTGCCATTTACAACAGCACCATCGCCAATGAGATTAATAAAACCTGACGTCACCTTCACCATAACAAGCTGCAAAGGAAAACTCACTGGCTCGATTAAAAATCTCCACGGCCACATCATGCCCAATAAGATCACTAACCAAAACGACTTATAGAACCACTGCCTACCTAAGAACCAAAAGATCGACCCGACTGCTATAATCTGCCCTGAGGCGAACCCGAAATACTTCTGATTTGCCTTGTAGCCAGCGAAGTAAATAAAAAAGCCTAACAGTAGCAGTAAGCCTCCAATGACATGATCCGGCTTAACCGTCAGCCCGCGATAACGCTCACGAGTCATCCAAGCCAGAATAGCAATAGCTGGCAGCACAATTCGACCAAACCCCCACTCACCACCATCAGCGATATAACCTTTTGCCATGTCTGTAGCCAATGTAGCTCGACTAAAACCATAGCCTGTAGCATAGCCCTGCTTCATAAATATCCAGTAAGTCATCCCGCTCAATAAGACAAGAATGCCGAGAGCCACTGGGTTAATAGACTTTTTTTTCAATAGATTCATCATGATTTTTCAAAATAATATCTGACTAAGAAATCAAACAAGACAACATACGGTGCTCGAATGCAAGTTTAGTATAAAGAGTCCTATAGCGATGGGCAGAAAATTCTGACATTTGGTTCATTCGATCGACGGAATTTAAAAGTAGATCTATTTGATTTGCTAATGAAACGTCATTTTTGGCATCAATTAATAAGCCGGTTTTACCCTCATCAAGAAGTTCAGGTATTCCACGCCATCGTGTCGCTATAATGGGTAAGCCCATACCCATAGCCTCGATGACAACTAAAGGTTGATTCTCAGATTCGTAATGACTAGGGAAGAGAAATAACGAAGCGTCAGCATAAGCCGACCACTTATCATCGCCAGTCAGTCTACCAGCAAATTTTACATAACCACCTAAGTCATTGGTTTCTATGAAATTAAGCCAATAATCTCTCTCCTCAGGAATAGCCCACTCACCGACAAAGTGCATCGACCAGCCAGTAGGCATTTTTTCTTTGAGATGAACGAGGGACTTTAAGATCACCCCCACACCCTTTGTTTCACGGAGAGCGCCTACGTAAAGAAGTTCTTTCACAGTAATCTCATCTTGTGATTCATGAGAAGAAACGACATCGAGACCGTTAGGCACAATCACCTTCTGCGTATTCTTAAAACAAGGAACATCCACAGCCTCTGTCAGAGCTAAGGCCTTCCAAGCACCTCCATAAGCCCATTTACCCAGAAAACAAGCGGCCTTGTTTGAAGTAAACCACTCAGGTAACCCACCAGAATGATAATGAATGACGCGTTTAGAAAATAACTTTCCTACAGTGCCGAGTAAAATAACATCACGGATTAAAGGCACCCAGTTTGCACTTCCGGCGCAGTAGTAGAGCAAGGGGTTACTGGTAAGGTTTCTGAGGCGATAAGTAAGTAACTTCAGCCATCCGTAGATTAGTGTCTTTACCTTTGAAAACTGCAAACCGCCTACCTTTTCTAAGTCTTCACTAAATCGTAAATTGAGACACTCTTTCTCTAAATTCTTGGACTCGATGCCAAAGACCATCTCGGTCACCACCGCCTGACCATGATAAGGTGGAGGGATCGAACCGACTAATATTATATTGGTTTTAGCCTGCATATTTTTGAGGGGTTACACTAAAAAGTCATGATACGCACTTGCTGCACGGGTAAGAGATTTTTTGTATTGAGACTGTTCTAATATTTGCGACACCTTTCTTTTCAGCTGATCCCTTGCCGCCGTAGGTCTAGCTACATGTAGATCGGACACATGGGCTGAACTTCGATCAGCAGTATCCATTTGCTCTATAATGCGGAAACATTCTTCACGTTCTTCATCTGAGCCAGCATATAATTCAAAGGATGTATTAAACTTGTTATTAACCTGCTCAATTATTTCACTATAATGATCAATTACTTGCTCAAATGGAGCGATGACAAACTGTCCTTTATAAAGATTTAGTTTCTCATAAAACATGAAGTATGACTTGATTGCCTGTCTAGGTGATAAATAAGGAGCCCTAATCAATAAAGATGAGATAGCATCCAGAGGATTTCTAACAAGGACAACTGTAGGAACACCTGCCTCAACTGCTCGTATTACGTGGCCAGCCAAATGAGTATGTCTACCTACATGATGTTCATCCGCTTGCTTCATTAAGAATGCAGCAACCGAAAATGTATTACCCGAACGAGGGTAACCTTCAATACAGATAGTTGATCGCTTGTTAATTAAGTATGGCGCCCATTTGGCATTTTTAGCCAATAGCGGCATCCCCCATGAAAATTGTCCTAGTAACTCTCTAATCTCCCAGCGTAACTTTCGATATAAAACCATTACTTTTTTGTCTTAGAAAACCCAACTGTAGTATTGATTACAGGTGCGTATTTACCAAGTAGGCGGGTTAAAATTTTTCTTAAATACACTTTCTTTTTTTCTTTTTTTAGAGGCACAGGATATAATTTCTCATCAGAGCTTACACCTATGTGTTTGCTAATCGCTGAAACAATAGCCGATGTCTGAGAGCTATCTGTTAATTTATTAAAATGAAATGAAAGCTTCTCTACGTCACCCCAGAAATCATTAAAAAGAGCCATTTCAGATCGCATCTCATCCATATCAATATCAAAACCAAATGATTTCTGTAATGATTGCAGAATTTGCTCCTCATCCCGCTTAGTGCAAATAACTTTCCCCCCCC
>JALZUH010000060.1 GCA_023301645.1 Akkermansiaceae bacterium | reverse complement strand
CCTCTGCTACAGCGAGAGTTCCGAGGGGATGCATTTCTGAAGGATTTTAATGCGGTCGATACACCGGGAAGTAATGATTGCTCAGAGGAGGCTAGGATGGTTATTGAGAGCTTGCTGCCTATTTCCGATCTCGTTTTCTGGGTGTTCTCTGTGGAGAATCCTTGGGCTGCGTCGACATGGGAGATGCTATCGAGGCAGGGGCAGGAGGTCTTAGATAAGTCGGTGATTATTCTGCAGCAGGCGGATCGTCGTCAGCAGGTGGATATCGATGTGATGCTAGGGCACATGAATGACCTGTCAGATAAGCGGACAGGTAGGACTCTGCCGATGTTTCCCGTGTCAGCTCAGAAGGCTTATCAGGTGAAGTCGGCCTCATCAGCGAAGTCTGCGGTGAGTCTTGAGCGTAATGGGCTTGAGCTAAGTGGTTTTGTCACCCTAGAGGCGGATTTGCTGAAGATGATCAATGAGTCTGCAAGGCGTAGGGAGCTGCTAGCGCAGGTTCGTGATGTGACGGTGGCTACTCTACAGGATATCGAGGCGACTATAGAGGATCGAAGTAAGAAGCTTGCGGGTAATGAGGGCTTTCTCCGTGATATCGAGTCGGAAGTAGATGATTCACTACAGCGTCATACGAGTGATTTCACTGAGAATCTGGCGAACATGCGGGATGTTTTCGCGAGGCAGGCTCCTGAGGCGATGCTATTTATGAAGTCGAAGATGAGCGTGATGGGCTCATTGAAGAGCATCTTCGTGACGGGGCATTTCTCTAAGGATATCGAGTCGGGTCTGGTCGAGCTGGTGAAGGATGCTGTGGAGAAGCAGGTCGATGCTGACGGGGATCATTTGGTTTCGAACTGCCGTAGCCACTGGCAAACCGTTCAGCCTAGGGCGAAGGAGCAGCTGACCATTGATCTCGATGACTTTGATGCGTCGTCAGAGGCTTTTCAAAAAATACGCAGCGAGTTTAGCCGTCGAATGGGGGCAGCGGCAGAGGAGTCTGTGGTTGGCTTACGCATCCGCACGGGGCTTGATCGGCAGTTGGCAGAGCGACTTAGCTCACTGAAGACTTACCTTTATATATCACTGATCTGCTTGTCGGCAGCTGGTTTGACAGGTTATTTGGGGTGGTTCTACTACCCTTATGTTTCATTCATGCTCATAGCGATTTCTTTGGGCGCTATGGTGGCATTTGGCGTGAATTCGAATCGTTCGCGTCAGGATATGATGCTCTCATTCCAAGAGAAGCTCGATGATGGTCGTATTCCCTTTGCTGATGGGCTGATTTCTGACTACAAGGAGGGCGTTCATGACTTCTACGCAGCCTACGGAGGTTTGCTGGGAGATGTGAGAACACATATTGTGCAGGCGAAGCAGGAGCTACAGCCTAATTTAGAAAAATGGAATGACTTGTTTCTCGAACTGAAAGGTATCGAGCAGGATTTCTAATATGATTTCAGTGCGATTGTTCATGCGATCGATACGCAGCCATCATTTATACTCACCAACCATAACCAATCAACATCAGTAATGCGCCGTAAAGGAAGAGAAGGAGAAGCCCGCGATAATAAACATGCACGTGGAGGTAAGCCTTCAAGAGGTAGATCCGCGCGTGCAGAGGAGGATCTTTATGAGATGCTGGGTGATAAGCCATTATTACTTATCCTAGACTGTGTCCAAGATCCGCATAATCTGGGTGCGATTCTGCGCACCGCCGATGGTGCTGGTGTGACGGCTGTCGTGGCTCCTAAAGATAAGTCAGCAGGTATCACTGATACCGTTCGCCGTATTTCAGTGGGTGCTGCCGATTCGGTGCCGTTTTTCCAGGTGACCAATCTCGCGCGCACGATGAAAAAGCTACAGGATGCCGGCGTATGGCTCATCGGCACTAGTGATGCTGGTAAGGGAACTCTTTACGATACAGATTTGAAAGGTGCCACCGGCATCGTCATGGGCGCTGAGGGTGACGGTATGCGCCGCCTCACTGAGGAGGGCTGTGACTTCCTGATCCAGATTCCTATGTCAGGCTCAGTGGAGTGTCTTAATGTCAGTGTCGCCACTGGCGTGTGTCTCTATGAGGCCGTCCGACAAAGACAGGCTGAGTAAGGGACTGGGCAATAGCCTTATGATCATAAAAAAAGAGCTCTTCTGTTGAAGAGCTCTTTTTGTTGAACTTGTTGCTCAAAAGGGAATCTTATAGGGTGTGTCCCATGCGGTCTTTTTTGGTCTTAAGATAGCCTTCGTTGTGCTCATTGGCGGGTAGGCTTAGTGGCACTTGTTGGGTGATTTCTAAGTCGTAGCCTTCGAGTCCGATGATCTTCTTAGGGTTATTGGTAAGTAGGCGCATCTTGCGAACGCCCAGGTCACAGAGGATCTGCGCTCCCATGCCGTATTCGCGTAGGTCTGAGCCGTAGCCTAGCTTTTCATTGGCCTCGATGGTGTCGAGTCCTTGCTCTTGGAATTTGTAGGCATGGATCTTAGCAGGGAGACCTATACCGCGACCTTCTTGGCGCAGGTAGAGTAGGACACCTCCTTCGGCTGCGATCTGCTTCATGGCAGAGTCGAGCTGGCCACCACAGTCACATCGCTGCGAGTGGAATACATCACCAGTGAGGCACTCTGAGTGGACGCGCACGAGGGTGGACTCGTCAGGGGAGATATCTCCACGGGTGAAGGCGAGGTGGTGTTCGTCGCTGTTTTCCATGTAGTAGAGGTGGCATTTGAACTCACCGTAGTCGGTGGGCATTTCGATGACCTCTCCACAGCGAACAAGCTTCTCAGTGCGGCGGCGATATTCGATGAGGTCTGCAATGGTGCAGGCCTTGAGCTGGTGGGTTTGCTGATATTCTCCTAGGTCTCCAGCACGTGCCATGGTGCCGTCTTCATTCATGATTTCACAGATGACGCCTGCCTCTGGTAATCCCGCTAGGCGAGCGAGGTCAACGGCGGCTTCGGTATGTCCTGCTCTGCGAAGGACACCTCCTGAGGCGGCCTGAAGTGGGAAGATGTGTCCGGGCTGGACGAGTGAGCTCGCGGTGGCTGAGGAGTCGGCGAGGAGCCCAATGGTGAGTGCTCTGTCAGCTGCTGAAATACCTGTGGTAATACCTTCGGCGGCATCTACAGATACGGTAAAGGCTGTTTTGAGTGCTTCTTCATTACGCTTGGTCATCGGCGGGAGATCGAGCTCGGTGGCACGGGCAGCGGTGATGGGAGCACAGATGAGTCCGCGGCCGTAGTTGGCCATAAAGGCGATGGCCTCTGGGGTGATGAGGGATGCAGCAGCGACGAGGTCGGCTTCGTTTTCGCGGCTGGGGTCATCGACAACAATGACGGTTTTACCCGCAGCGATGTCAGCGATAATTTCGTCAATAGAGTGAAGTGTGAGTGAGGACATGGTGTGATGAAAGGTGGTGGCTAGTGTTGCGCTGGGGAAGGGAGGTCGCGCTGCTTAGTCTGAGGTGGTTTCGGGTGAACGAGTGGTGGCTTCAGTTAGCTGGCCAGACTTGATATGAATATCGCGTTGGGGGAAAGGAATTTCGATGCCATTATCGCGGAAGGCTTTCCATACTGCAATAAGAACTTCAGAGCGAACATTGCTTACCCCATTGGGAGCGTCATTGATCCAGAAGCGTATTTGTAGATTGATCGATGAGTCTGCGAACTCCATAAGCAGGCAGGTGGGCTCTGGCGTTTTGAGCGCTCTGGGGATCGACTTGGCGGCTTGGACACATACCTCGATCGCCTTGGTTACGTCGGTGTCGTAGGCAATGCCTACATCGGCCTTGATACGGACGACTCGGTCTGTAAATGACCAGTTGATGACCTTGTTGGTTACAAAGTCTTCATTGGGGATGAGGATTTCCTTTCGGTCTCTGGTGATTACAGAGATGTAGCGAGTTCGTATGGAGTTAATCCAGCCAAAGGTGCCTTCGATTTCGATGACGTCACCGGGCTTGATGGACTTATCGAGTAGAATGATGACACCTGATACGAGGTTGGAGATGACTTTTTGTAAACCAAAACCAAGACCCAAACCTAACGCACCTGAGAATACTGCGAGTCCTCCAAGTGGCACGCCTCCTATCTTCAGCGCTCCGATAATGGCGGTGAGGTAGAGGATAAGTCGGGTGCTCTTAGCGATGAGGACTTTGATAGAGGGGGGGACGTCATCTCTGGTTTTGACAAAGGTGTCGATAAATCGCGTTGTCAGCCCTGCTAGCCATAGGAGGAGCACGAGGGCTGCGATGGCTGAGATGATGGCCCAGAGATTAATGTCGACGGTGCCAAGTGGTAGCCTGATGGCCTTGAGCCCTGAGCTAAGTGGTGTGAGCCAGCCGAAGAGGTGGAGGCTAAAGAGGAAGAGTAGGCACGCGCCGATGAG
>JALZUH010000059.1 GCA_023301645.1 Akkermansiaceae bacterium | reverse complement strand
GATTTCAATGAACTCTCACTCAACAGTAGCCTTAACTACCATCTCAATCGCCGCTGGGAGATCGGCCTGCGCTATGACTATCTAGAAGGCGTTGAGGAATCCATCGTAACCGAACAAGAACGTCACCGCATTTCATCTGCTGCCACCCGACGATTTGAAATAGGTAGTGTTGAGAGTAAGGTGCGCTTGCAGTATAACTACGACTACAGTGACGAGGCCAAAGGTGAGCACGGTATCTGGCTACAGCTAGGATTCGACTGGGGCTATGTAGGCTCAGGACATCGTTACTAAATAACCATTCCTTTATTCCCACATGGCCGACATCGACCCCATTACTACGATTAGCCCCATTGGTAAGCTACGCACCTGCTACGGTGAGAAGTTTGGCGTCCCGCGCCAGCCTGGCCTCGTCGAAGAAGCATGGGGAGAGCTCACCTTCGAGCCAGCCTACCGTAATGCGGATGCCCTGCGTGGACTTGAAGGCTTTTCCCACCTCTGGCTGATCTTCCTCTTTCACCAGAACCACGTCGCCAAGAACCCCTCGACCAATAGCGCCGCAACGTGGAAGCCTCTCGTCCGTCCGCCACGACTCGGGGGTAATGACAAGATCGGTGTATTTGCCAGCAGATCCCCCTTCCGTCCTAATCCCCTCGGTATGTCGTGTGTAAAGCTTGAGAGTATCGACATCACCCACCCCGACTCCCCTATTCTCAAACTCAGCGGTATCGACCTCGTTGACGGCACGCCCATCATCGACATCAAGCCCTACCTCCCCTACGCCGACGCACTCCCCCATGCCGTAGGCGGCTTCGCCCCAGAAGCCCCAGCAAAGCTCCGTGTCATCTGGGATGAGCGTGCCCATTCAGAAAATCTCCCAGCTTCCCTACGCCAGCTCATCGAGTCCACCATCGCCGCCGACCCCCGCCCCGCCTACCAGCAGGGCAACCAAGCCCCAGAGCGCGAATATGGCTGCCTCATAGAAGGCTACAATATCCGCTGGAGTGTCGATGGTGATGTCGCTACCATCCTCTCCTGTAACTGCTAGCTTGAGAGCTACTACATAGCATTCCCATCGTCTCAGTGGTAATTCTGTGCTAATGCTCAAAACCGTGCTAATGTCCTTCCAAGCCGCATAAGGCATCACCCTCTCTCCCCATTTTAAACATGAACGAACGCAAAAAAAACATCAGCATTGGAGTCGCCCTGATTTTTTCTTTCTTCCTCCTGCTCTCACTCGTCGCCGCAGTAGCGTATCTGCCCGGTTTTGTTGGTGAGCTAGGCACGATGTGTCTTTCCATGCTTACAAGCCCCTTTATTCTAGAAACTGTCATTGCCAGCCTAGCCTTCACTGCCCTCTTTGCCATCAACGGCTGGCGCAGAAGTAACGAAGGCGATGACTATCTAGAGCTCGACGAAGACGGCGTGCCTATTCATAAAAAATAGCTTCCCCCCTGTAGAGATGACGCCACGACCTATAACCCACCGTTATACCAAAGTCTGGCTCTCGCTACTCGCCACCATCGCCATTGCACTCAGTCTCTGGCTCACCATTGAGAAGCTCACTGGCCGTATCGACACACTCGCAGGCTGCGGTGCAGCAAGTGCCTCTCACACCAGTAGCAGCTGTGCGAATGTCCTTGGCAGTAAGTGGTCGATGCTCTTTGGAGTCATCCCCATTAGCATTCTCTCTCTGAGCACCTATCTAGTTATCATTATAAGCCTGTGGTTTGAGAAGCCTCTTTTTCGTCATGCTCGCCTACTCTCAGCATGGCTCCTGCTCTGGGCGGCCGTGTGGTTCACCATCCTTCAGCTCTTTGTCATCAAGACCATCTGCCCCTACTGCATGACCGTGCACGGACTGGGGAGCATCATCGCCATTAGCATCCTGATTGCAGAGCGAAGACTAGCCGCCTACATGATGACAGCAGCACTCACTCTCGTATCGGCCGTCGCCCTCATCCAGCACCTAGGCCCTGAGCCCGCCAGCCATCGCATCGACCAGCAAGAGACCTTACCCGCTACCAGTAGATTTTTTAATGGGGAAAAGACCTACGCCCTCGATGAGCTGCCCCACATCGGTGCGGCTAAGCCAGAGCGCGTGATTGTGAAATACTTCGACTACCGCTGCGAAGCCTGCCGCGAAGTCCACGAGCAGCTCACCAGCTTCATCCAGAAGCACCCCAATAAGCTAGCAGTCATCCTCATTCCCGTGCCGCTCAATCACAGCTGTAACCCCCATTTACCCGAAGCTGCCCAGAGCCATACCAATGCCTGTGAACTCGCCGAGCTAGCACTCAGGGCGTGGAGTGCTGATCGCTCTCGATTTGCAGAAATCCACCACACCCTCTTTGAAATCAGCGAGCTACCCCTCGCCGCTGCCGAAGCCATGATCTACGGTATCATAGGTGAAGAAGCCATGTCCTCGGTCGATGACGCTTGGGTAGCCCATACGCTCAAGCTAGGCCTCGAAGACTACAAGGCACTCTCCACCAGCACGCCCGTCATGCCTAAAATCCTCCTAGAGGGATCATCCATCCTGCAAGGAAAGGCCAAAGACCAGGCAACCTTCGAGGCTATTTTGCTGGCTCAATAACAGCCAGCGTAGGCTTGGTATCGGATCATTATTTGAGGGTTTTTTGAAAACTTCCGTGCCATTACCTGCCAAAATGCTACATCTTTCACCGTGAGTTCTAGCCCCAGCACGGATGATTTATTTGAGTTTCTGACATCAGAAGACTGGAAGACGACCTTCTCCAGCTCTGTTCTCACCGCAGGCTATAAGATCGCTCGCGCGAAGCAAGTCGTCCGCTGCCATGCCGAGCGACTCGACACGGGTGATGTGGAATTCATCTCCTCGATTATCGATCGTGCTGGCCACCAAGACGAATCCACCATTGCTATCTGGGAAGAGGATGGTCGCTTTCAGATAGACACTTCATGTAGCTGCTCAGTGGGACTCTGCTGCATGCATTCTGCTGCTGTCATGGAGCATCTGGCACGTCCGGGTAGATTAGAAAAAGCCTTTGGAGAAATGGCACAGGAGCCACCAGCCAAGACCCTCACAGAGCCAGATATAGCGACTAATCCAGCCACTGATAAAACTCCCGACCAGCCGACCTTTCACCTGCATATACAGCGCCGCCCTGAAGGGGAAAGCTACCTCTGGCTACCCGAGGTCTATGCATCCGCCTTTGCCAGCTACCCAAGTGGTAAATACCCGCTCGACCACACCGGAAACATCTCCAAGCCCCGCAGCCGAGCCGCTGAGCTCAGCGCCCTTAATATCCTCTACGCCCTCGACCTCATGCCCGGGGCTGAGCAGCCACCCCCATCGCTCAAAAAACTCTCCGCCCCCACCAGCGAAGGCCCACTCTGGGCGCCCAATCAGAAAGAATGGCAACCCTCCATCTACTGGCAGAGATTCCACCACGAGGCTATCGCTTCCCTAGAAAAACGCGGTTGGCAGGTGACCATTGCCCATAATGCAGCCCAGCAGCCTCTGAAGTTTAATGCCTCCAGCTGGCGAGCTGAGATGATCGATGAGGGTAAAGGCTGGTTTAGCCTATCGGCAGGCTTTGAGATCGATGGCGAGCAGATGGATTTACAGCCCATCCTAGCCACACTCGTCGAGTATGACTTCCTAGAGCTGACCAAAGACCTCCCAAAGGGGCAGGAGTTCCTCATATTCCTCCCAGACGGCAGAGCCTTGACCCTCCCCATAGGGCGCTTTCGCAATATCCTCACCCACCTAGGAGCCCTACTCGACTTCAAGTTCGACGGTAGACCGATCAAGCTACACAAGCTCGACGCTGCCGCCCTGAGTGAAACACTCGCCGAAGACGATGCGGCCTTCACCCCACCAGCAGAAGTCGCAGAGCTAGCCATCGCCATCAAAACCCCCGCTCTTGCCAAAACCCCACTGCCCACCACCCTCAAGGCCACACTACGAGACTACCAGCATGAGGGCTTCGACTGGATGCAGTTTCTCGCCAATAACGAGCTCCACGGCATCCTCGCTGACGACATGGGACTGGGTAAAACCATGCAGACCCTCACCCACATCCTCGCTGAGAAAGAAAAGGGAAACACCCTGCCTAACCTCGTCATTGCCCCCACCAGTGTGGTCGAGAACTGGCAGCGCGAAGCCGCAAAATTCGCGCCATCACTCAAGGTCACCATCCTCCAAGGAAGCGACCGCCACAAGCGATTTGCAGAACTAGCCGACACCGACATAGCCATGAGCTCCTACGCGCTGCTCCACCGCGACCTTGAGTTCTTCAAGCAGCAGCCATTCCACCTCCTCGTCCTCGACGAAGCCCAGCATATCAAAAACCCAGAAGCCCAGGTCTCCCATGCCGTGCGCCAGCTCGACACACGCCTCCGCCTCTGCCTATCAGGCACCCCTATTGAGAATCACCTCGGCGAGCTGTGGAGCCTCTTCGACTTCCTCATGCCGGGTCTACTAGGAACTCCCGACACCTTCCGCGACACCTTCCGCACCCCCATCGAGAAAGACAAAAACCAAGCCCGCGCTGACGCCCTTGCCAATAAAGTAGGAACACTCATCCTGCGCCGCACCAAGGACCAAGTCGCCACGGAGCTACCACCCAAAACAGAAATCCCACACCTCATCGAGCTCGGCACCGAGGAGAAAGACCTCTACGAAACCGTGCGCTCCACCATGGACAAGCACGTCCGCCAAGCCCTCGCCATTCGTGGCCAAGAAGCCCAGATCGTCTTCCTCGCCGCCCTGCTCAAACTCCGCCAAATCTGCTGCCACAGCCAGCTCATCGAGCAGGAAAACACCCACGAATCTGCGAAGTTCACCTACCTCAGAGACCTCCTGCAGACACTCAAGAAAGAAGGCCGCCGCGTGCTGCTCTTTTCCCAGTTCACCTCCATGCTCGACATCATCGAGGACTACCTCATTTCTGAAAACACCAGCTACCTCAAGCTCACCGGAGCCAGTAAGAATCGACAAGAAATGGTCGAGAAATTCCAAGCCGACGAAGCTGAAGTCTTTCTCATCTCGCTGAAAGCAGGCGGCACGGGACTCACCCTCACCAATGCCGACACCGTCATCCACTACGACCCATGGTGGAACCCCGCAGCAGAGGACCAAGCCACCGACCGCGCCTATCGCATCGGACAGGATAAGCCCGTCTTCGTCCACAAGCTCATCTGTAAAGGCACCGTCGAGCAGCGCATCCAGCAAATGCAGCAAAAGAAAAGCGGCATCTCAGACTCCAT
>JALZUH010000058.1 GCA_023301645.1 Akkermansiaceae bacterium | reverse complement strand
AGGAGAAGTGAGGTGTCGGATCGTCGCCGCCTTGCGCCTCAGTTTTTGAAAAATCAATCGAGCGACCATTAATACGACAGGGGGTTCCTGTCTTGAATCGTTCGACTAGGAAGCCCAGCTTGTGCAGTGAGTCAGATACCGTTGAGGTGGCATCACCCATGCGACCGCCTTTTTCATTCTTCAGGCCTACGTGCATCAACCCGCGCATGAACGTGCCTGCCGAGAGCACTACAGAGCGAGCATTGATCTGCATTTGTAAGGAAGTAGTCACACCGCAGATCACATCATTTTCGACAATAAGTTCTGCTACGTTTGCCTGGTGCAAGTCGATGTTTTCAGCTGTCTCTAGCGTGTGCTTGATGCGAAACTGATACGCTTTCTTATCACACTGAGCGCGTGGAGCACGAACAGAAGGGCCCTTGCCCGCATTAAGCATGCGAAACTGGATCCCTGTAGCATCGGTATTAAGACCCATGATACCACCTAGTGCATCTATTTCACGAACCATGTGCCCCTTAGCAAGACCACCAATGGCAGGGTTGCACGACATAGCACCTATAGTATCCAAGTTCTGAGTAAGAACCGCCACTCTACAACCAAGCCTAGCTGCAGCGAGTGCCGCCTCTACTCCTGCGTGGCCAGCTCCAATAACGAGAACGTCGTATGTAATAGGGTAAATGAACATGATGTGATGTGGACTTCTTAGTGTATCCACGCGGAAGAATCAAGTGAAGTAGCTACGTCTATCGAGACATCTACCATGTGTTGGAAGTTCCACGTGGAACACGCGCCACATATCTTCAAAAGCTAGCTTGTGCAGATCGGGAGTATAGGCCAATAATAGCTTCTATGTTTGAGATAAGAGAACGGCCTGAGATGGTCGAGCGCGCACTGCTTGTTCGTATATGTAAAGATAAGCGCGAACAAGACGAAGCGATTTCACTCTTGGAGGAGCTCGGTGAACTGGTGCGCACACTCGGTGTGGAAGTCATCGATTCATCATTGGTGATGACTCGTCAGTTTCACCGTAAGTTCCTCTGTGGCACAGGTAAGGCTGAGGAAATCGTGCAGCTGGCCAATGCTCACGAATGCGACTGCATCGTATTCGATAACATCTTCCTACCATCGCAGCAGCGCGAGTGGGAAGAGCTCGCAGACCTCTGTGTCATCGATCGTGAGGAGGTCATTCTCGATATTTTCTCTAAAAGAGCACACACGAAGGAAGCACGCCTGCAGGTGGACTTAGCTAAGATGCAATATTCACTCCCCAGACTGACACGCATGTGGGGGCACCTCGACCGCGAAGGTGGATCTGGCGGTGGTGGCGGTAAAGGTGGCGGCGCGTCACGTGGAATGGGGGAGCAGCAAGTGGAGGTCGACCGAAGACTTGCCCGCACCCGCATTGACCAGTGTAAGCGTGAGCTTGCCGAGGTCAGAAAGCAGCGAGACACTCGCCGTAAAGAACGCGAAAAACAGGGAACACCCACAGCAGCGATTGCTGGCTATACCAATGCGGGAAAATCCACACTTCTTAATCAGCTCTCAGGTTCGGACGTCATGGCGAAGGATATGCTCTTCGCCACACTCGATACGACCACACGTGCTATCGAGCTACCAGACGGGCAGCCTCTACTCATCACCGACACCGTCGGATTTGTTAGAAATCTACCGCACCGACTTGTAGAGGCATTTAAGGCTACGCTTGAAGAGTCAGTATTAGCAGATTTCATCATTCACGTGCTCGATGCTTCCTCACCTGAGGTGCATGAGTTTTATAAAACAACCATCGAAGTTCTAGATGAGCTCGGGGCAGGGGATAAGCCGATTATCACCGTGCTCAACAAAACCGACCTCTTGAATGATCCTGTCATACTTGCAGGTCTGGAAGTTGCTTTTCCTAATACGCTGGCCATCAATGCTAAAGATGGCATCGGTATGGAGGAGCTTTTGGCAAAGTGCTCAGAAGTCCTCGCTGACCGTGTGCAGGTGAAGGTTTATAAAATCCCACAAAGCAGAGGTGACTTATCAGGCTTACTCCACAATGACGCTAAAGTGATCGATACTAATTATGAAGGTAATGATGTCCTTATCAAGGCCATCGTTCCTGCTAGTATCGCGGGCAAACTAGAGAGATTTGTTCAGAGTGATAGCGAAGCTAGCTAGTAGCCATCGCCTATCGTAATAAGACCATGAAGACTCATGGTTTCCATAAGTCATCTTTCCTGAAAACAGTTAAGTAAAGTGTAGTATTTATCGGGAAATGTGACAGCCTGCGCACATAACCAAATCGAAGCCATTAATGAAACTCGCTATCCTCCACGTTTGCGTCGCTAGTCTATTTCTTGCATTAGCTCAGCCTGCTACTTTATCAGCCAATATCGAAGTGATCGATGAGTCTGTAAAAGCTGCTACACCTAAAGTCTCTATTCCTCAAACAATCGAGCAGGGGGTGAAGCTGCAGATCTTTTTAGACCAAAAGCAATTTGGGCCCGGCATCATTGATGGCAGACCAGGCACATTCACCAAGCTCGCTATCGAAAACTACAATACGAGCTTAGGACGAGCCAAGAATGACACGCAAATCCATCAGGAGGTTAAGGATACACAGAGCCCTCCTTATGCCACTGCGATTATTCCTAGTGACGTCGCCAAATACGTCAATGCCGAGCTACCTACGGATCGAGAGAAACAGGCCGAGATGAAATACATGTCTTATCGCAGTGTCTTGGAATTCATGTCTGAGAGATACCACGTATCTGAGAATCTACTCATCGATCTCAACGGCAAAAAAGTAGCACAGAATGCAGCGGCGCGCAGCGCTCTCATCGTTCCTAATGTCACCCCATTTAAAATAGAAGACCTCAAGGCGGGCAAGTCTCACCTGAAGGAAGAAAATCTAACAGCAAGGCACATCGTCGTAAATACAGACGTGAAGCAAGTCTATATCTACGAGTTGAAGCTCCCTCCGATCGTTGAAGGGACAACTGCCGAAGAAGAGGAGGAAGCAATCATCACAGCCAAGCCGCTACTGATCGCGAGCTTCCCCATTACACCTGGAAAAACACAGTTTATCCCTAAGGGGTATTGGAACTTAAAAAACAGCATCGAACTACCCACTTGGCGCTATGACAAACTACTCCTTGAAACAGGAGTTCGCGGCAAAGAATCCCTCAACATCCCAGCTGGACCAAATAATCCAGTCGGTATTATTTGGAATGGCCTTACCAAATCAGGCATTGGCATCCACGGCACGAATAATCCCAACACCATTGGCAGAGCAAGAAGTGCAGGATGTATCCGTCTCACCAACTGGGATGCAGCGCGTATACCTCAGCTAGTGCGCCCTGGTGCAGTGGTTGTTATTGAGTAATTTCAGCTGCTAAAATTCAGCGGTAAGAGCGCCGAATGAAAAAAAATAGCATCATAGAGTCGGCTATGCTTTACAAGTCGGGGAAAGTCGTCATAAATCCCTAAAATTTAGCTCTACCTAATGCCAAAAGACTTAAGTATCAAAAAAATTCTAGTGATTGGATCTGGTCCAATCGTTATCGGACAAGGATGTGAGTTTGACTACTCCGGTGTCCAAGCTTGTAAAGCGCTCAGCGAAGAAGGCTACGAAGTCATCCTCGTGAACTCTAACCCCGCCACCATCATGACGGATCCCGAGTTCGCCCCGCGCACCTATATCGAGCCGATCACACCTGAGGTTGTTGAAAAAATCATCAAGCGTGAAAAGCCAGATGCACTGTTACCAACATTAGGTGGGCAGACAGCGCTCAATGTCTCCATGGATTTATTCAAATCTGGAGTCCTTGACACATACAATGTCCGCATGATCGGTGCTAATGCCGATGCCATCGACAAGGGCGAAGATCGCCTACGTTTCAAAGATGCCATGCTCAAGATCGGTCTTGATCTACCTATCAGTGATGTCGCCCATAATATGGAAGACGCGCGCAAGGTAGCTGACATGATCGGATCATATCCTCTCATCATCCGACCAGCATTCACCCTCGGTGGTGCAGGTGGAGGTATTGCTTATAATAAAGAAGAGTTCGAAACCATCGTCGCGCGCGGCATCGACCTCTCACCAGTAGATGAAGTCCTCATCGAGGAAAGCCTACTCGGCTGGAAGGAATACGAAATGGAAGTCATCCGTGACTGCGCTGATAACTGCGTAGTGATTTGCTCCATTGAGAACTTTGACCCTATGGGTGTGCACACAGGTGACTCCATTACCGTAGCACCTGCTCAGACACTTACAGACCGTGAATACCAAATCATGCGCGATGCATCCTTTGCATGTATCCGCGAAATCGGTGTAGAGACCGGTGGTTCTAATATCCAGTTCTCGGTTAATCCGAAAGACGGCCGTATGATCGTCATTGAGATGAACCCACGTGTATCACGCTCATCAGCACTAGCCTCAAAAGCAACAGGTTTCCCTATTGCTAAAGTCGCAGCTAAGCTCGCCGTAGGATACACCCTCGACGAGCTTCCTAATGACATTACACGCGAGACACCTGCTTCCTTCGAACCAACTATTGACTACGTAGTCACCAAGCTACCTCGCTTCACCTTTGAGAAGTTCCCCACAGCAGATCCTGTGCTCACCACTCAGATGAAATCTGTCGGCCAGGCTATGGCTATCGGGCGCACTTTCAAGGAGTCGATGCAGAAGGCACTTCGCTCACTCGAGACCGGCCGCTTCGGCTTTGGCTTCGACGGTAAAGGTTCTAAGAACCCGAGCCGTGAAGACATCGAGCGTAAATTACACGTTCCTAATGCAGAGCGTATCTTCTGGTTAGAAACAGCCTTTGTTACTGGCTGGACAGTGGATGAAGTCTTTGAAGCCACAGCCATCGACCATTGGTTCCTAGAGCAGCTATACCAGATCGCTGAGGAAGCCAAAGGGCTCGCAGACATGGATCTTCGTAAGGCTAAGCGCCTTGGATTCTCTGACATCCAGATTGCCCTCAGCAGGGGAGTCTCACAAGATGATATCCGTGCAGAGCGTAAGGCCACTGGCGTGGTGCCAACCTACCGCCTCGTGGACACATGTGCCGCTGAGTTTGAGGCATACACACCTTACTTCTACTCCACCTATGGCGACGAGAATGAAGCTCGCCCTACCGATAAGAAAAAGATCATCATCCTCGGTGGCGGCCCGAATAGAATCGGCCAAGGTATCGAATTTGACTACTGCTGTGTGCACGCAGCCTTTGCCCTCCAAGAGCTCGACTATGAGACCATCATTGTTAACTCCAATCCTGAAACTGTATCAACCGACTACGACACCAGTGATAAACTCTTCTTTGAACCACTCACACTAGAGGACGTTCTCAATGTTTGTGATCAAGAAAAGCCTGACGGAGTAATCGTCCAGTTTGGCGGACAGACACCGCTCAATCTCGCCGCTGATCTCAAGCGCCACGGAGTCCCTATTATCGGAACCTCTCCAGAGAATATTGAGCTAGCAGAAGATCGTAAATTCTTCTCCGCACTCCTCGATAAAATCAATCTCAAGCAAGCTGAAGCTGGCACAGCCGTCAGCGCTGAAGAAGCCGTAACCGTCGCTCAACGCATCGGTTACCCGGTGCTCGTCAGACCATCCTTCGTTCTAGGTGGCCGAGCCATGATGATTGTCTATAACGACGACGACCTAAAGCGCTACATGAATGAAGCTGTAGACGTATCACCAGATCGTCCAGTGCTCGTTGACCGCTTCCTCGATGGAGCTATCGAGATCGACGTTGATTGTATTTCTGACGGTGAAACATCTGTGGTCGGAGCCATCATGCAGCACATTGAACAAGCTGGTATTCACTCCGGTGACTCAGCATGTGTTATCCCTGCATTCTCACTATCTGACTCGATCAAGGAGCGCATCCTTAAGGCTGCCAAAGACCTTGCACGCGAGCTTACTGTGCGCGGACTCATGAATATTCAGTTCGCCGTTAAAGACGATGAGCTCTACGTCATTGAGGTAAATCCACGTGCCTCGCGCACCGTTCCATTCGTCTCTAAATCCATTGGTATCCCATTGGCAAAATTAGCTGCCAAGATCATGGCTGGCAAAACACTCAAGGAACTTGGCTTTACTGAAGAAGTCACACCTGAGCACTTCTGTGTCAAGGAGGCCGTCTTCCCTTGGCCACGATTCCCCGGCATCGACATCGTGCTAGGGCCTGAGATGAAGTCAACTGGTGAGGTCATGGGTATCGATGATGACATGGGCTTAGCATATGCTAAGGCTCAAATGAGTGCCTTTAACCCACTACCTACAGGTGGTAACGTCTTCTTCTCAGTCAACGACCGCGACAAAGACCGTGCTGTTCCTATTGCTAAAGAACTCGCGAAGCTAGGCTTCAAAATTCACGCCACTGGAGGCACCTATCGTAGGTTCACCGACGAGGGTGTTGACGTAGAGCGCCTCTATAAGCTCGCTGAGCAGAAGCGTCCTAACGTAGTAGATATGATGAAGAATGGTGAGATCGACTTCATCATTAACACCCCAAGCGGACACGAAGCTCGTGAGGACGAAGTCACTATTCGCTCAGGCGCTGTAGCAAACAAAATATCACACTGCACCAACCTCTCAGCAGCAGAAGCATCTATCCTCGCGATAAGATCTCTCCAAGAGAAGGAGTTCAAAGTAGTCACACTACAAGAACACCACGGT
>JALZUH010000057.1 GCA_023301645.1 Akkermansiaceae bacterium | reverse complement strand
GGCCACTGATCAGATGGGTTTTTGACAATGGCAAAACCTGACTGTGCACGATCCTGCTCACCAGACCAACGTGCTTGGTATAGCGTGTAGCCATCGTAGCGCATCGGCTCATTCATCTTAATGGTGAAGCTTTGCTCCGTCTTATCAGAGCCTTCTCCGAATCGAGTGATCTCACTTTGGAATGAGCTCGGCCTCGTCGTCCCCGGGTAATACTCCCCCACTGAGCTATCGAGTCTCACTCTAAATGGCATCGGCCATATCTCACGCACCAGTGAAAAACCGTAGATTTTATCATCTATCGTCGCGGTGCTGTAGTCAACGTGACGGCCATACATGAGAAGCTTTACAGGTGAACTCGTAGAAGATTTCGGCAGCACCTCAATAAAGCAACCCGCAGCATTTTCCTCCTCCGTCGGCGCATTTTCTAGCCAGCCTAGAGTGAGCCCGTCAGAAATAGGCATATCCGTAGGATTAGAGCCATTGGCTCGCTGCACGCTGCTGTTTCGCATCCAGTGGCTAACATCAATATCGAAGGGTAGGTTAGGAAATTCAATACGCTTCACATCAGAGTAAGAGAGCGAAGAAAGATGCTCAGTATTGACCACATAGGGAGCGGTCTTACGGCCATCGACAATCTCACTGACCTCGATGGTGTAGTCATAATAACTCTGCGCAAAGTCAGACTCCTCACCCTCATAGACTGACATAATGCCCTCCTTCGAATAATGATGAGAGACAAAACCCGCCACTAGCAAGCTCACCATACTAAAGTGTGAGATAATCACCCCTGTGTATTTCCAGCCCTTACGAATCCTAATAATCCCGCCAAGGAAGAGGTTGATAAATAAAACAACACTTACGAGATAAGCCCCCGGCAAGGGTATCCCCACAGGCTTACCATTGATCTGAGGCATACCCGGAACATCGGGCATGACAAACATAGCCTCCGCATCATAATAACGCTTTTGCACCTCATAGAGCCCTTTCTCAGGCTGCTCAAGAGTGCTCAACCACGTGAGAATGAGTAGTAGAGTGAGGCATGTAACTGCCACTCCGTAACCTGAGAAGAAGTCAAAAACACGCTTAGGCCATGGCTTATGTTGAGGCATTTTATTTAAATGGGTTAGGATATTTAACGAATCAATCTCTAATGCTTAGAGAGCGTTTTACAAAATGTGGCGAATCGCTCTTTTTCGGCCATGACTTCCTTCGCGTCGCCGATCATCTTCACGGTCAGCAGATTACCGTCAAAATCGGCCATGAAACCAAGTAGTCCTGCATTGTTGCGAGGGAGCTTCCCCATACCACCTGCAAAACTACCCGTCACATCTATTAATACGCCCTCTCTTCCGAGGACTTTCAATTTTTCAAAATCATCTACCGACGCCACCTCTGGCTTGCCGTATTGCTTCAACCAGCGGTTCATATTTGCAAGCACACCACCAGTAGACTGACTAATGTAGACCTCACCCTCACTACCAAAGCGGTAATTAAAAACACGTATCTGAGTGCTAGGAACCTGCCTCCACTCAGGCGGCATGATGGGAACTAGCTGAGCTCTGGGCTCATCTCTCTTAGTCAGCTTACGAGTCTTCGTTACTTGGATCGTCTCGGAAGCGTTTTCACATGAAACAAAAAACATCCCCATCACTGCTATCCATACTGCGTGCTGAATCATGCTTTGGAGATAGCCTCGTTACCAATGCTACGCAAGTAGAATAGGAGC
The DNA here is from genome assembly GCA_023301645.1 of Akkermansiaceae bacterium. Lineage (GTDB taxonomy): Bacteria > Verrucomicrobiota > Verrucomicrobiia > Verrucomicrobiales > Akkermansiaceae > Oceaniferula. The sequence goes on along the minus strand of JALZUH010000057.1, from coordinate 18,592 downwards.
AACTATTTGTTCATTATGCCGAGCACCAAACCCGACCTCAGCAATTACTGCTCAAGCGCTTCATCCACAGGAACTCTCTCCAGCACGATCCTGAAGCCAAAGTCACTCTTAGGCTTTAGTGAAGAGAGTTTCACTAGGTTGCGATGCCTAATATAAAGATGTTCCTTGGTATGACTACCCCAGCTACCGCCGCGCAGCACACCGTAGTCGCCCCCACCAGAGTAGCTATCTGAAACCCATTCATACACATTACCTGCCAAGTCATGGATACCATATGCATTTGCTGGAAACGAACCTACAGGAGCAGCCCTAATATGCCCGTCATCATAATTAGCAATAATGCCCTTTGTATCCACTAGCCCCTCAGAGCTCATTTCCTCGCCAGCAAAGTTCCCCACCAAGCCGACACTCTCACTCGGCAGCCACCTATCACCCCATGGAAACACATTCGAAATCTCTGCCTCGCGCATCGCGGGTGTTTGGCGTGGATCCTCTTCAAGTCCAGCCAACGAGCTCCACTCCAGATCTGTTAGAAGTCGATAATGTGAACCTTCGGGAATGATCTCAGTCTTCAGATCCACCTTAGTAAGACGCTTACAGAAATCCATCGCCTGCTTACGGGTAATACCAGAGACAGGAAGGTTACCATCAAGGTTTTCCGCATTAGCTCTCTGACTCTTGCTTAGCTCTCCGTATTTCTTAAAGTCCGATATACGAGTCTCCCACACCGAGACCAGTAAGTGATCATCATACACAGGCACAAACTGCATCCCCAAGCTATTGGTCCACTTCTCGCCAAAAACCACGCTATTATTGCGCTTCATTTTTACATCTATTTTTTCATACGCTTTGGGCTTGAGGTGATAGATCTTACTCATCTTCCTGTATCCTTCATAGGTAACAGTCACCCTTCTCGCACCGGGCTTGATATGATTACGGTAAACTGGACTGTAACCTACAAATACATCATCAATGTAGACAATCGCCCCTTCTGGGTCGGAGTGCACCTCCATGCTAGCAAAAGGAATATTCTTCACTACTGTTCGGAATGGATACTTCTTATTAGCTTTCGCCTTAGGGGCAAATTTCGAGGTATCTAAATCCTTATTCAACTGCACATAAATATGCTGCATCTCACTGAGATACCCCCTCGCTAAGGCCGTGTTACTTAGCCACTTAGCATACTTGATAGCCTCATCGGCAGTCACTAAAGCTGGCTGCTGGCTATATACGCCGCGCACGCGCTTACTGGCAGGTGCACCCTTTGGCTTAGTCACGCTTTGGTAACGCTGCCACATATCATTATTAATATGACCCTCGCTCACATGGTGATTCTCAACAGGCCTATAAGTCATCCCGTGATGATCGACCCACGTCTGACCACTCACAGGCGGAGAATAGACGACCATGACATGCTCTAAAATTTGAGTTTCGTTTACTTTTACCACGCCCGTCTCACGACTCGTGCGGAATCCATTCATGCGAAACTCGAAGTTATACGACGTTCCCGACTCCATCTTAAGATTACGCAAAGGCGTGTAATCGATGAAATCACCATCACCATCATACACCTCTGCCCCCGGAGGATCACTGAGCACTTTTACAAAACCGTATTCCACCTCCTTTAGGGATTCTGGCTGAGAATATTCACCGAAGTCACCCCGCATCACATTGACAGCCAAGGACTTCAGCTGTGAGCCAAATCCCCATACAAGTAAGCCAATCAAGCTCACGACAGCCGCCGCAACCATCCTCTTCGAGTCACGACTGCGCTTGAGCTTCCTACCCAGCTGAATGCGCCTTAAGCCCTCAGTCATGTCACTAGCAGTCTTAATATTTCGCTTCGCCCGCCTCGGCTCGCAAGCGTCGCAGATGAGCTGATTAAGCCCTAGCCAGCGTTTTTTATGCATCACTGCAGGTAGTTCGTCTGGTAATTCAGGAAAGTTCAGACGATCCTTACCTGTCGCCATTTCATAGAGGAGCTTCCCCAAAGCATACACATCAGCCTCGACTGAGCCTGGCCCCTCTGGAGGCACGAACCCCTCAGTCCCGACAAAAGTCCTCTGACCACCAGCAGCAACGAGACCAATATCGGCAAGCTTAGCATTACCATCGACGAAAATAATATTCGACGGCTTAACATCACGATGAACTAACCCCTTATCATGCAAGAAACTCAAAGCCTCCGAAAGGCTCAAGCCAATCGTAATCACCTCGTCGGGATCATGTGGCGTGCCACCTGAGTGCTTCATATCGGTGAGGAGATTACGCGCCTCATACTCCACTGGATTAATCGACGTGCCAGAATAGACATCGTCGCCCAGCTCCATCACATAGTAGTAAAAAGAATTCTTATGAATATCAACACCGCGACCAACGTGCAAAATATGCACCAGTCCCGGGTGATCTCTAGATAATGGCTCGTATTTTAAAATCCCTTCAAATTCACGCTCAAAGGTAGACTCATCATCAAAGTCCTCACGACGAACCACCTTCACCGCACGCATTGCACCCGTCACCCCTGAGGCTAACCACACCTCACCATAGGAGCCGCCACCGACCATGCGGAGCACCTCATGATCAGGAATCACCGGTTCTGGGCGCACTCTAGCCCTCATCGTCTGTCAGAGTTTGAAGTTCTTTTTTGAAAATTTTCCCCACCCTGTGCTTGTTCAAATACACCTGTGATACACTCACACCCAATCGTTCCTGCACTTCGGCAGCACTCCATTCCCGCAGGACATGGTAGTCAAAGATCTGATACTGCTTCGGAGAAACCTGTGCTTTCACCTTCACTAAGGCCGCTGACGTCAGGTTATTATTCCACTCCGCATCCCAAAGGCGCTCGAGTGTCGCCACCTTCGGGTCCTCCACACTATCAATAATAGAAGTCTTCCGGTCCTCATCGGCCCACTCTGAGACATTCATCGCCGTATCTTTTTTGCGCTTGCGAAACTGATCGTTTAATCGCCAGCGAGTCATATTCATGAGCCATGACTTAAATGACCCTTTATCAGGATCATACATATTCTTCTTACTCTGTTTTGCAATGGAGAGAATCGTCTCCTGCACCAGATCAAATGCCTCCTCCGAGCGTAAGCCCGCCTTCAGGCCGACTGAATAGATAAGCTTCCAATAGGTCTTGTAAAAATCATCCCAAGTCTTCTGGTCTTCCCAGTTATCGAGCTTCGCAATTAAGCTTTTCCGAGTATGTGCATATCCGGAATTCAATCTTGCATTTACGTCCTCTTCATCAGCCATCCTGCAACTTCTATAACATAAAAAAAAGGAGATTCCACACGCAATGTAACTAAATGACCTTAGGCTGTCCCTCAATAACCTTTACAGAGAGAAAGGATCCAACTACCCCATTCACATGTCTTTTACCGATCTCGGACTATCCGAAGCCGTTCTCAAAGCAGTTACTGAAGCTGGCTATGAGAACCCAACGCCCATTCAAGCCCAGGCGATACCTGTTATTTTAGAAAAAAAGGATCTCATTGGTGCTTCCCAGACAGGCACCGGTAAGACCGCAGCCTTCGCCCTGCCATCACTCTCTCAGATCAAACCTCTGGGGAAACCCCAGATCCTCGTCCTAGAGCCTACTCGCGAACTCGCCCATCAGGTCGCAGAACAGTTCGAACAATACGGCAAGCACACAGGCTGTAAGGTAGCTCTCCTCTACGGAGGCATGGGATACGGCAAGCAAGACGAGCAAATGGCAGAGGCAGACATCGTCGTTGCCACTCCAGGAAGACTCGTCGACCATTTCTACCGCGCGACCATGAGGTTTGGCGAAGTAAAGATCCTGATCCTCGACGAAGTCGACCGCATGCTCGACATGGGATTCCTCCCTATTGTCCGCAGGATTGTCAATCTCTGCCCATGGAATACCGAAGAGTCATCACGCCAAACACTCTTCTTCTCAGCAACCATGCCACCAGCTATACAAGGATTTGCCCAATGGTGCCTACACGAGCCAGAGTCGGTAGAAATCGCACGCCGCGCCGTAGCCGACACCATCAAACACGCATTCTACCCCGTATCGATGGACCAGCGCGACGAGCTCCTCCTTGCCCTGCTCAAAGATACTACCTTTGACTCTCTCATGATCTTTACCCGCACGCGTAAAGAAGCAGATACACTCACCACTCTCATCAAGCAGTCTGGCCACGAAAAAGTCGTTGCCATGCACTCCGACGTGAAGCAATCCGACCGCCTCAAAGCCCTCGCAGGCTTCAAGGACGGCAGCTACGACATCCTCGTAGCCACCGACGTAGCCGCTCGTGGTATCGATATTTCTACAGTGACACACGTCATTAACTACCGCGTGCCTGAAAATTCAGAAGACTACGTTCACCGTATTGGTCGCACCGGTCGCGCTGAAGCAGAGGGCGACGCATTCACCATCCTCACTGCAGACGAGCTCGACTACGCCAAGTCAGTTGAAAACTTCGTAGACAAGAAAATCGAGCGCAGAAAGCTCGAAGGCTTTAACTACAAATACACCGCTCTCCTAGACGACTCACCAGCAAAGCCAGTGCGCAAGCCTCGCAGACCTGCACCAAGACGCAGAAGGTAAGCCTCCTTGCATCGCACTAATCTCACATGAAAGTCCTCGCGATTGACCCCGCTGTTCGCAATACAGGTTACGCCATATTAGAGGGTGACCACCAGCAGCAGATCGTGCACGACTTCGGAGTCATCTCCATCCCAGCAAAGATCCCTCAATCAGGTGCACTGGCAGCAGTGCACACGAGTATTTCTAATCTCATCAAGAAATGGCAGCCTGATGAAGTAGCTGTTGAAGACATTATCTTCGTCCAGTCTCACCGCACAGCTATTAGCATGGGTGCTGCGCGGGCGGCCAGCCTCATTGCCGGAGCACAAGCAGGCATGAAAATCTACGAATACTCACCTCGCAAAGTGAAGCAAGTCGTCACTGGAAATGGCGCTGCTGACAAAAAGCAGGTAGCATTCATGGTCAGAGCGCTCCTAAAGCTCGCCGAAACACCCCCTCACGATGCCGCCGATGCCATTGCCATCGCCATTGCGCACCTCACGGCAAGTGACCCACTCAAGGCATCGATACTCAAGAGGACACAAGTCTAGTGATCCTGTTCCGCCTGTTTTTTCTGGGGCCAATAAAATAAAATTTGAATATCTCCCCGATGAGATACGTCTATTGAAGTATATGAACCTCAAGTTTTACACTATCGTCCTCAGTTCACTAGCGCTCATAGCACTGCCATCTTGCATCGTGCCTAGCAACTTCGCGCACACATCTTCGCCACTGCTCAACACCTCCATCCGAGTCCTGCCACACGGATACAGAACCGTCCACGTCGGTGGTAGCCCCTACTACTATGCTGGCAATAGCTGGTATCGCCGCAATAGCTACGGCTACACTCGCGTGAGTCGTCCGCACAACTACTACGGCTCGATTGGTAGATCTACAGGATACAGTCGCGGCATTAGTCGCCTCCCCTCTGGCTACAGAGCTGTTTCCTACAATGGCGCATCCTACTACACTAATGGCAGCTCATGGTATCAGCGTCGTGGCAACCAATACTACCAAGGATCACGCCCTACTAACTACAGGACAAGCTACAGAAAGCCCACCAGAACAACATTTCAGAAACCCGTCGTTAAAAAAGCGATCAAAGCAACGAAGGTAAGTGCGCCGCTGCTAAGAAACTCGACAAAAAGAACGCTCAATTTCAATAACCGAAATACTTCAGCAAGTAATGCCGCACGCACTAGTTCAGTATCACGTAATAGCGCCTCATCGCCCTCAGGCACAGCAACTACTGATGCCAAAAAGAAGAGCACCAGTAACTCCGACTCAAGCCAAAGCCCACAGAGACAAACAAGTCGTTTCCGCGCATTTAACTAGCCGCATCACTCACGGCGCGCTTCATTAGGCTTTATCCTGTGAGGCCAGCTCAGCTTGGATCTCCACATTAGGATCTTTCCAGTCTGCATCGTAGCCTTTGGCATAGCTAAATAGCTCACGGTGCAGATACTCGTAATAAGCCTCTTTTTGCTCATTAGTGAGCTTAAACCAAATGGTAACATTAAATGCACGAGTAACCTTCTGCATCATTTTCAAAGTAAGTCGTCGGCCGTTACGCGCCTTCTGCACCTGTTTGTGAGTCAGCTGCTCAGTAGAGACCTCCACTAGCTCGTGATTGGTCATCGCCCACTCATCCATCATTCGGTCAAGTGGTTGCACGCCCAAGTCTCTATCCTCCATATCTGCTCTATCCGCATCATTGCTCATGCACACCATCTATCCTAGTTATTTCATTTTGGAAACTCAATTTATAGAAACTCAATTTGGAGTTTTATTTTTTCGCCTTCAGACGTAGCTTACCGCATGCCCAGCAAGGAAGACATCCTCGACCTCTATTTTATTGATGCACGCCATCGACTCATCGATGTGGCCGCGTTTCTCGATCGAGTCGACCGGCATACAGGCGAGCCAGACTACCGCGTAGAAGCCTTCTACTCCGCTATCGAAGCACTCGTAGCCCATTCTGAAAAAAGTGAGAAATCTCGCGCCCAAGCCGTCCTCGAAGCCTTCTCTGACCACTCAGAAACCCCACTTGCCAAGGCTACCATTCAGTCAGCTTCAGGAGCTGCCAAGCCATAAGGCCCATTTAACCCAGAAACCATGAAATACATCGAACCACATGCTCACATGGTGAGCCGCACTACAGATGACTATCAGGCGATGGCACTGGCTGGCTGTGAGATTATTTGCGAACCCGCCTTCTGGGCTGGCTTTGACCGCACCTCTGCACAGGGATTCTACGACTACTACTGCCAGCTTACCGACTATGAGCCAGCACGAGCAGCCAAGTTCGGCATCAAGCACCATAGCTGGCTCTGTATTAACCCCAAAGAAGCTGAAGATGTAGGATTTGCCCGTGAGGTCATGTCCATTATCCCCGAATTCCTCGATAAGCCAAATGTCCTCGGCATCGGAGAAATTGGCCTTAATAAAAACACCACTAGCGAGTTGAAAATCTTTGAAGAGCACCTCGCCCTTGCCAAAGAACACGACCTCCCCATTCTCATCCACACCCCTCACCTTGAGGATAAGCTCAAAGGCACGCGTCTCATTGTGGACGTGCTTAAAAACTCACAAATCGATCCCGCAAAAATCATCATCGATCATGTCGAGGAGCATACAGCAGGGCTCGTGCTCACTGAAGGTTTCTGGGCGGGCATGACACTCTACCCAGAATCAAAATGCAGTGCCCCGCGCGCTGTCGACATTTTAGAGAATTTCGGTATGGAAAACATCTGGATGAACTCAGCCTGCGACTGGGGAGTCTCCGACCCGATTGCTGTTCCTAAATGTGCCATCGAGATGAAAAAACGAAAGTATTCGCCAAAGGAAATCGAGAAAATCATCTACGATAATCCACTGAGATTCCTCAGCCAGTCAAAGAACTTCAACATTTAAGCCAACCACGATGGAACTCTCACCACTCGACGAACTCTCTGCCCAGATACGCAAGCTCTCTGCAGCAGATCAAGACCAGCTAGCAAGCATGCTTCTCATGGAGCGCCTCAAGCGCAACAAACTTGTCATGCCCACTATCCACCAGCGTATTGACGACGCCGAAGCCGATAACTGGCAAGCGTGGGATAGCAATAAGCCTAGAGCGTAACCATCCATGAACCAGACCCTCATCTACATACACACACTGGTAGCAGACCACCTCAATGAGCTCGGTAATGCAAAAACTAAGCGTGATATCGAGCAATTCATCACACGGCTCGGCTCTAACCCAGAACTCTGTGGCGACTACCGACAGCCAGACCCGCGCGGAAGAATGATCGAAGTAAAGCTCATTGGCCGCCAAGCCATCATCTTTTTTAAAGACCCCTTTGCTAACCTCGTGAAGATAATCGACATACGAAATCTCGAAGCCCTCTAAAGATGAAGTTTGCCAACGGTCACCTCGCATACTGCACTAATATCCACCCAGCTGAAACTTGGGCAGAAACACTCAGCGTGCTCAAAAAGCACAGCCTCAAGGTTCGTGATAAGCTCTGCGCACAATCACCAGGCCAGCCGTCAAACCAACCCTACGCAATCGGCTTAAGACTATCAGCCATAGCAGCCAAAGAACTACTAGAGGGTCGCCATCTCGCCGACTTTAAGCAGTGGCTGGATCAAGAAAACTGCTACGTCTTCACCATCAATGGCTTCCCCTATGGTGCATTCCACGGCACCCGAGTCAAAGAGCAGGTCTACCGCCCAGACTGGACGAGCCAAGACAGACTCGACTACACCAAGAATCTCTTCACCATCATTGCCCAGCTCGTGCCAGAGGGCATGGACGGCTCTGTCTCTACTCTCCCCGCATCCTTCAAAGCCTTCGAGGCTAATGAAGAAGAAGTCTTCGCCCAGCTCGAAGCCTGCGCCATACACATCGAAGAGCTGTCGCAGAAACACCAGCGCGACCTCCACCTCGGCATGGAGCCTGAGCCACTAGGTCACTTCGAAAACACCCAAGAAACACTCGCATTCTTCGAGCGATTATTCAGCTCAGCAGCAGACCCCGAGCTACTCCGCAGACGTATTGGTATCAACTACGACACCTGCCACTTCGCCCTCGAATTCGACGACTGCCACAGCTCACTAGAAAGCTTTCAAAAGGCAGGTCTACGAATTTCCAAAATCCACCTCTCCTCAGCCCTCACCCTCGACCTCACTCACACTAAAGCCATCAGCTCGCTGAAAGGCTTCGATGAGCCGACCTACCTGCACCAAGTCATCACCAAGGGGCCATCCGGAGAACTCTGCCGCTACCAAGACATCCCAGAATTCTTAGCCACTGAGAACTCTCACCCGCAAGCGCGCATCCACTTTCACATTCCGATCTACAGTCACCCCGAAGCACCGCTAGGATCGACCCAAGACCACGTCACCGACATCATCGAATACACCACAAAGCACCCTGAGCTATGTAGTCACTTCGAGATAGAAACCTACACATGGGCGGTCTTACCTGACGACTTGCAGATAGAAATCGAGTCGCAAATCGCACAGGAATACAGATGGGTATTAGCGCAATTGAGCTAATCAAATGCACTAACAAGCCCCACAAACCACTACTTAATGTATGAGCAGATATACTGCGCCTGCCCATCAGCCACCTCGATAGTAAATCCAGCATTGGCCACTACATCAAAGTGCTCACCAGCCTTATAGCTCTGAGACTCGCTACTACCATCAAGCACCACTGAGCATGTGCCATCGATGACCTCCATGCGCTCAGCCGCCTCTGTGCCAAAGTGGTAGCTACCGGGGAAGATGACACCGAAAGTTTTCGTAGAACCGTCCTCCTGCACAATACCGTGTGAGACCACCTTACCGTCGAAATAAATATTTGCCTTCGCTGTTGCTGTTACGTTTTTAAATTCCATGGGTGAAAGGTCATCTAAAACGGCAACCACGCGCAAGAATGAAATGAAAACTTCTCGCTAAAAACTCGCAGTGGGCGTCCCACTAGAATACTCTCAGCCATCACCCCAGCTTTCCTCCATGCGTAAACGTGCCAGTAAATTCAAACAACCTTCCAAAAAGCATCAGCCTAAGAGCCTGAAAATCATCCACGAAGACCGTGACATCATCGTCATCGATAAGCCAAGTGCTCTCCTCACCACTGGAAATGAAAAAGAACGCGCCAAGACCGCCATCGCCTACCTCAATGACTACGTTCGTAAAGGTGTGATCAAGTCGCGCAATCGCGTCTATGCCGTCCACCGCCTCGACCGTGAAACATCAGGCATAATCGTCTTCGCTAAGCACGAGCAGGCCCAAGATCACTTGCAGGATGAATGGTTTAATACATCTGGGAAAATCTACCACGCAGTCGTGCACGGCACACCACCATCTAAGTCGGGAAAGCTCAGCTCCTATCTTGGTGAAAATGGTATTCACAAGATGTTCTCAACCAAGGACCAGCGCCAAGGTAAACTCGCCGAAACCACCTACAAGGTCATCAAAGAAAACGGCCAATACTCACTCCTTGAGCTAGAGCTACTCACCAGTAGAAAGCACCAGTGCCGTGTGCAACTTGCCGATATAGGCTGTCCCGTCGTCGGTGATAAAAAATACGGTAATGGTGAAAAAGGCGTTAAGCGCCTCACCCTACACGCCAGCTCACTGAAGCTTACCCATCCTTTTTCAAAAGAACCCATGAGCTTCAAAACAGAGCTCCCCGCCTACTTCGAAGTCTTCATGAAAAAAGACTCTCCTGCCAAAAAAGAGCAACAAAGAGAGCCCAAGAAGTAGTTCATATTTCGGGCTAAACCTTCACCTCAGTCCAGTCACCTTTGAAATGAAGGTAGACGAAGATCAAAGACTGAACCACAGTATCTACCGCAAAGAGCTGCCAGACATTGAGCAAGCTCAGCTCATAGCATTGCACGATCAGCCACAGTGCCAGGACGCGTATAACCACCTGTGAGCCAAACGAATAAATCGTCACCTCACGCGTAGCACCAGCACCACGAAGTGACATCTTCATCACTATCATGGTAGCGGTAAATACCTGTAAGCAGCCAATAAAGCGGACAATACGCGCCGCCATATCAAACTGATCAGGATCTACGTTGCCAAACAGCATTAAAAACTCGGTATTAAAATACGAAATAACCAGGCCAGAGCCTCCCATCGTGACTAATGCCAAGACCCAGCAGTAGCGAACGGCCTTCTTTGCCATCTGCTTATCATTCGCTCCCAAATACTGCCCCACCAAGGTATTAGCAGCCATACCTATGGCAAAACCAGGCATAAAGCTAATCGACTCCAATCTCACTGCCATCCCGTGAGCACCTAGTGCCCCACCTGACAATCGTCCGATATAATACACCCCCGCAATGTGGACAGACCACATCACAAGTATTTCAATCATCGATGGCCAGCCAACGCTCCAGACACGCCACAGCATCTCAGGCTCATAGCGCAAATTCTCTCGATAAAGGCCAAAGACCTCCTCACTACTTCCCTGAGACCTAGGCAGTAAAAACCACAGGATAAACACCGCACCAAAGACCCAGCCTAGCACGGTTCCTACCGCCAAGCCCTCAACACCCCAGCCCAGAGAGCTGATACAATACCAGCTCGTCGCTACATTGACCACATTGACCAGTAGCATAGCCATAAATGGCCGCGCCGTATCACCATAGCCGCGCAAGCTACTGCTAGCCACCATCATCACCCCACTAAAAGGAGCTGAGAGTGCCGCAATACGCATGTAACTAATGAGCATCTCTGCTGCCAGCTCATCCATACTAAAAAACTCTGCCATCAAAGGCACCATCAGCCACACCAGCACACCACTAAAAGCACCTGCCACCAACCCTAAAAGAAGTGACTGACCGAGTGCTAAATTAGCCGAATTCATATCGCGAGCACCGACAAATCTAGAAACTAAAGCCACCGCACCAGTCGCCATCGCACTCTGAATAATCATCAAGAGCCACATCAAATACAAGGCTACGCCCATCACATCCATGACCACTGGCGCGCCGTCTCCCACCACCATACGACCCGCCATAATCATATCGGCAAAGCCAACGGCTACACTCATCAAATTTTGTAAAAACGGCCACAGTGCAAGAGCCAAGACCTGCCGAGGCAGAGACAATCCACCCAGCTTCCCAGTCAAAGGCAAACCCTCTGCATGAGCGCCTACACCATTGTCCAAGCGTGCCATAGAGCGGGTCTCATCTTGATTGCTCGTTCTCATCTTATCACTCGCTAAGCTCATTCATATTCCGCGGCCACTATGTCGACTTCTTACCCAATAGCAAAAGCAATATCCACACCCTACGATCTTGAAACTTGCCTCCCCACCAAGTGCCACTCATATTACTTACTGAGCAACCAATGAGTCACGACCCCTACACAACCTCGGCTATCGATCCAGCATTGGATACCACCACCGATGAACTAGCCCCGCCTGTCGCCGTAGAGCATCTAAAGCACACGCGACCGTGGGTGAAGTTTTGTAGTATTATTGGTATTTTCACATCCATAAGTCTCCTCATTATTGGTAGCCTGATGACGCTGAAATCAAGCTCTACTAGCACAGAAGTCATCCCCACCCAGCTCAGCGACTACCTGTTAGCCGTCTTTTACTTCATCCTCGCAACCCTCATCCTCATCCCCTCCATTCGTCTCTCACGCTACGAGAAATCAATCACCCGCCTCATCATCACTCAGAACTTAGCTGACCTTGAGCTCGCCATTGCTCACCAGCGAGCCTTCTGGAAACAACTCGCCATCATGATTACCCTCATCATGCTCATCTACATGATCACACTCAGCTTCTCAACGATGGTGCTCTTGAAAAGCTAGCTCGCCTCACCCTTGGCTTGCGCATCAGTCGATCTCGCGATACATAAAGCGCAAATGAATCAATCACCTGTTCGCACCCGCTTCGCTCCCTCACCTACTGGCTACCTACACGTTGGCGGAGCCAGAACGGCGTTATTTAACTGGCTCTTTGCCAAAAAACACGGTGGCACATTTATCCTACGTGTAGAGGACACTGACCAAGAAAGAAACACAGAGCAAGCCCGCCTAGCTATCTTCGAAGGTATGGAATGGCTCGGTCTCGACTGGCAAGAAGGCCCTCATGCTGACGGCACTACCACTGGTGAATACGGCCCATACCACCAGAGCCAGCGCGATGACATCTACGACAAGTGGTTTGATAAACTACTCCAAGACGGACGTGTCTACGAAGACGATGGCGCATGGAGATTTAGATTCGATCGTAAGGAAATGACCATTGAAGACATGATCTGCGGCCAAGTCGTCATCGACTACAATAACGAGTCAAACACCCCTGACATGGTCGTCAAGCGCTCTGATGGCAGCTACGTCTTCCACTTCGTCAATGTCGTCGATGATTTAGAAATGAAGGTATCTCACGTCATTCGAGGCGAAGACCACTTGATGAATACGCCCAAGCACATTCAGCTATTTGAAGCCTTCGGCGTCACCCCGCCTCTCTACGGACACATCCCGCTGATACTCAATATGGACGGATCCAAGATGAGTAAGCGCGACACGGGAGCTGCGCTCGGTGAATACAGTAAAGATGGCTTTCTCTCAGAGGCTGTATTTAACTTCCTCACCCTCCTCGGCTGGTCACCAAAGGACGAGTCTGAAGTGATGCCCACTGCCGAGATTCTTAGTAGATTCTCACTTGAAGGCGTGAACCGCTCACCTTCTAAATTCGATGCTGAAAAATGCGCCTGGATCAATCAGCAGCACCTGATGAAGCTAAGTGCTGAAGACTTCGCCGATGCTGCGAAGCCATACGTGCAAGAAGCCGGTCTCGACATCCCTGAAAACTACGTGGCTATGGCAGCCTCCGTTCAGGAAAAAGTCCGACTACTCACCGACGTTCCTGCAGCAATTACATTCTACCTCACCTCCGAATTCGACTACGATAGCGCCACTCTAGAAAAAGTCCGCAGCAACGACTCCGCTAAAGACCTACTCAGCAAGCTAAGCCAAGCATTCAATGATCTAGAAGACTGGACTCAAGCCAAAGCCCTCATTGGCGCAACGGCCAAAGAGAATGGTGCTAAACCAGGTCAACTCATGTTCCCCACTCGCGTAGCCCTCAGTGGACAGTCAGGTGGCCCAGACCTAGGTGACATGCTCGCCGTCATTGGCAAAAAAGACTCAGTAAGCCGCATACAGCGCACCATAGAGCAGCTTTAATCCAAGCCAAAGATTTAAACTCACTCTAACCTGATCGCCATGAAAGACGTCTACCAGCTATCCGATCTCCAAAGCCGTGAACTACTTGATTCAGGCTGTGACAAGCCCGCCAAGCTTGCTGTCATTGGCTATCCCGTAGCGCACTCAGCCTCACCACAGATGCATCAGGCCGCACTTGACGCACTTGGAATTGAGGCTCGATACATACGCCTAGAAGTAAAGCCCGACCAAGTCGCCGAAGCCATTAAGCAAATGCAATTACTCGGCTTCATCGGGTGTAATGTAACCGTTCCCCACAAGCTAGAAGTCATGTCCTGCTGTGATGCCATTACGCCTGATGCCAGCGCACTCGGTGCTGTGAACACGATTATTTTTGGCAATGAGGTCATTGGTCATAATACCGATGCCCCAGGTTTAGTTAGAGCCATCAAAGAAGACTTCGGTGCGGACATCCATGAGCTAAAAATCATGATCCTTGGCACAGGAGGAGGCGCTGGTAGAGCTGTTGCCACCCAGTGTAATCGTATGGCATGCCAGAAGCTCTGGCTCGTAAACAGGACACTCAGCAAAGCCCAAGACCTCGCTGATCAATTCAATAACCAAAATCAAAGCCAAAACAGTATCACTGCCATAGAGCCGACAAGTCCTACTATGAAGCAAGCTACCAGCCAAGCTCAGCTCATTATTAACGCCACATCATTAGGGCTCAAAGACTCCGACCCCATGCCCATCAGTAAGGATTACCTACAATCAAACCAGATGGTCTATGACATGATCTACAGTCCACAAGAAACCCAGCTGCTCAAAGAAGCACAAACTAAGGGTGCTAAGACATCAAATGGACTCACAATGCTGCTCCACCAAGGGGTTTTAGCGTTTGAAGCATGGTTTCCCAATACCCAACCACTTGAATCAATGCGCAAAGGCTTATACTCAGCCCGCTAATTCATATTGTTTATATCAACGCCATACCAATCATTGGCGATAAATTTGATAAGCTCTAGAGAGTTACCCTTCTTCTCGTCTATTTTCAAACGAAGCCTCACCCTGACGCGTTCATAACCATCTGGATCTCGACCCCTGAGATAGTCTCGAAATTCTACATCCTCGCGATCCTCACGGTTTAGCATACTCATCATATGAGTAACTCGTGTATCGTCCTTAGGAAGCTCTATACTCGAAGAGGTAACACCATCGAAGCCTCCTTCAGCATCAGTCTTAGGAGGGTAGAATACCAGGCTAACACCGTCATCCAGGTCGAGCACACGCATATAAAGCCTAAAGTCAGCTTCGACCTCCTCTAAGCTCTCAAGAAAGTCATCCAGAGAATAGTCATTGTATCTCACATAAAAAGGCCAATCCATTTTATAAACAGCACCATACTGTATCAATGAAAACTCATGTTCTTCACCAGCCTCATTCTTAAATATCCCTCCAAACACATAAGGCTCTTCGTCACGAATATATGATAAAGCTGCAACACCAGCCTTGGGGTTACCAATAATTAACAGGGGGTTCTCTTGATAATACTTTCGCACTTGAGACGCAAATCTTGTAGGATTATAGATAAACTTACCTAGCTTATTTTGATTTGACTCCCGAATAAAGGATTCAATCAACTCATTAAAGTTAGCTACTAGATCTTGAAACTCTTCACTGGTATGCGCATTTTCTTCCTCAACCTTGCTCTTACTTGTTAACTCTTCAGCCTCTTTTTTAGTAGATGATTTATGAAGATTAAAAACGATCCCTGCAGTCAATAAAGCGACTAATAGGGTTATGCTAACCCACAACCTTCCTCTAACCTTCTTTATCCGTGCGTTCTGTATATTGAGTCCAATATCAGAATCAATAAGATCACTAGCATTCGGGTTGGCTAACTGATCAGAAAATGAATGGGCGGCCACCTTAGAGCGTAGTGCGGAAGGTTGATTTCCACATTCAGGGCAAAGTAAATCAGCCCGAGGCTTCACCTGTGACTCAAACAGCATGTCGCACTGAGGACAGTGGTAATAGCCTTTTGACGCCTTATTTTTCATCGTGCTCATCTCTATCTGGAGTGATCCATTCTTTGTGTAGTAATGCTACGATATCAATCTGCTTAGGCAAAGAATCCTCGCTCCCGCGTGCCACCTTAAGTGTTACTCTCACATTCTTTTTGAGTGGCATGATATAACTACCATGATCTAAAACACCTTTAAGCTGAAGATCTAGCTCTGAACCAGCCTCAACATAGCCCCACATCGTGTGGCTTTCGTCTGCAAAGCGCAGTAAATAAAAGGCATGATCTTCATCATTATAGCTTCCTGAATAGAATTCGCTCTTCCTACTTATCAAACATCTAAAAACTTTCTCTTCACTATCTTCTAGAGCCACTAGACCATCGCTTGGAGAAATCTCTGAAAGTGCTAATGTAGCGTCGACGTCCAGCTTTAATGATTCTCCATCACGCACAAAATATGCCCTAAAAGGCATGTGTGACTCATCATTACAAATCAAACGCAAGTATCCAGTCCCCCCCGTTTGACCGATAAACCACTTCTGGCTATCTTTCGCATTAATAAGTGGGTTGATATTAATTGTAGTGCTTTTAGCTAGGGCTAAATAAGAGTCTGGATTTCTTACCATTTTACTTCGAGCCGTGTCGTCTTTAGCCGTTTTAAAATTACTGAGTAGCTCAATGGCTTTGGCATGTGCATTAGATGATCCACTATAAAACCAAGTCTCCACATCCTCTTTGAGCTCCTTATCAAATACATTGCCAACCCTCGTGTTAGAAAGCTCCTCCTGCTCCGCTTTAGTGGGCTTCAAAAAGATCACTAAACTTAACACAATAATTGCCAAAAACACTCCACCTGCCATGAGAAGCCACTTCACGAGATTAAATGATACTTCAGAATCTTTTGTCCATGTGTCCTCACTGTTGTGCGCTTTTTTAGCTCTGGACTGCTTGGAAATTTTGCCCGAATTGGTTAAGCGAGGCTTTACCTTTCTTATAGGTTGGAAACTCTCATTCAAATCCGCATGATACTGCTCCACAGGTGTCGCTTGGTCATGTTCCACCTCATAGGCAGTGCCTTGAACGTGGTTATTCTTTAAATCATCTCTCACAACTTATATCTTAATTTTTGAATATCACCTATAACAGGAGATTTTAAACACCATAGCTCAAGACTCTGTGATTACTAGTATTTTAGCTACTATAAAAAAATCCTCGAAGAAGAAATTTCTCCGAGGATTTTGAAAATAATGATAAGCACTATTAAGCGCTGACACGCATCGGCATAATCACATAGAGGAATGTGCCATCAATGCGAACAACACCTGGGCTCATGCCATCAATAAGGTCAATATAGACTGACTCTTCTGCGAGGTTCTTCAGGGGAGCCATGAGGAACTCTGGATTGAATGCGATAGCAAAATCTTCACCGTCATAATCAGCTACTACAGGCTCCTTTGCCTCACCAATGTCTTTCGAGTTTGCCTGAACGTCGATATTGCCCTTACTGAAGCTGAGCTTTACCGAATTTGAGCTCTCAGATGTAAGTAGAGAGACACGACGAACTGTGCTGAGAAACTCTTCACGATTGATCGTGATACGCTCTTTCTTCTCGCCTGGAATCACCTGCTTATAGTTCGGGTAATTACCCTCGATAAGCTTACTGACGATGATACTATCGTTAATTTCGAAACTGATTTGGTTACCACTTAGCTTTACGACCACTTCACCATCGCTACCTAATAGGCGCTGCAGCTCATTGACTGCCTTAGACGGGATGATGATGTCGGTTTCATGGCTAGCAGGGTATTCAAGATCGTTCTCTACCATGGCAAGCCTGCGGCCATCTGTAGCTACAAATGTCATTTTCCCACCACGAAATGACACATAAATACCATTGAGGACGTAACGGGTCTCATCAGTGGAAATTGCATAAGAAGTCTTCTTAATAGCATCGAGTAACACGCTCTGCTCAATCTTGAACTCATTAGCCTCTTCGAACTTAGGAAGTGGTGGGAACTCATCTTCACCAAGACCGATGATTTTGAAGAAACTAGGTCCTGATTTGATACTAGCGTGGCTCTTAGAATCAACTGAGATTTCAACCTCACTCGCAGGAAGCTCACGAATAATGCTCACCAAGCGTTTTACAGGAAGCGTTGTAGAACCCTCCTTTTCGACTTGTGCCTCAACGCTACCACTCACGCCTACATCTAGATCTGTAGCAGTAAGTCTGAGCTTACCCCCTACTGCCTCGATGAGAACATTAGAAAGAATAGGCAGTGTAGCGCGATTACTAACAACATGCTGAACCTGCTGTAGTGCATCAAGAAAAGCTTCCTTGGTAATAAAAAATTTCATGTGAGATAATGGGTAGCTTGGTAATTTCGTGGCGGATAAAAAACGACAGTCGTAACTATACGTCTTCTGCTTCCAGTGAACTTTGGAGCATTCTGGCTCCATGGCAAGAACTCTTTAACAAATCTTGATTAAATTACAACACTCTATTGCTATGAGTTAAGCCATGGCAGGTAGGCCAAAAGACTCAGATCGTGCTAAGATGAATCATTACCGCACTCGACATGACTTACCTATGCTCATCGAGAGTCCTGAAGTTTAGGTTTATTGAGCTAATTCGTCTAATCTCTTTTACCCTGCTGCCATTACTATTTCATGAAAGTCGTTTCTAAAGTAGCTATAATCTCTGCTTGAAGACTGCTATATGACCTGAAAGATGTAGAATCAACACCGCAAACATATCCGCGGCCAGGGACGATCAAACCTTCACTCTGGGCATAAATCTTATCAACCGAATCGCCCCAATC
>JALZUH010000056.1 GCA_023301645.1 Akkermansiaceae bacterium | reverse complement strand
ATTTCGGGGCGGTAGATTTTTTGAAAAGTCTCCATGGTGCTAATGGTGCCAATGAGCTCAAGATTGGTGTAATCAGTGAGCAGGTCGCCAAAGTAGTAGAAGGCGAGTGGTGCCGTGCTGTCAGAGGGCATGAAGTAGCGGACGTGGAAGCCCATTTTTTTGAAATACTGCTCTGTAAGTGAGCTACTATCGGGGAAGTATTCGACTCCGAGAATGGGGTGTTGATTATGAGAGCGTCGGTAGGTTTTGTTCTCTGAGACACTTAGGCAAATGACGGGTGACTTAGGGAATCGCTCTCTGTAGGCAGAGGAGTTGAGAAAGTCATTAAAGAGCTTGCCGTGGAGTAGTCCGAAGTCGCTTGGGATACTGAACTCGTCTTGGTTTTTATTGTGCTCTGCGAGTCGAATACTGAAGTCGTAGTCTCGCACGTAGGACGAGAAGTTATTACCGACAATGCCCTCGATGGACTTGTTGGTTTTACTGTCGTGGATGGTGATACTAAGGATTTCAATCGAGGGGAATGCTTGGCCGTCGCCCTTGAGGTCGACTTCAACGGAGATGATTTCAAGTTCGAGTGAGTAACGGTCACTTTTGATATTATCCCAGTAGGCCAGGGCGTTAAATCGGCTATTAATCATATCGAGAGCATTTTGTAAGTTCTCCTGTCGTCTTTCTCCTCTGGCTAGATTAGCGAAGTTGGTCGTAGCTCTAGTGCTGTCTGCTGGGCGGTAGTTTTCATCGAAGCGAATGCTCTTGAGTGAGTATGAAAAGGTCTCTTGTTTGGAGCGTTGGTTTTGCTGTTGCGTATTCATTGGTTGTCACCATATCAGGCTTGATTCATGAATAAAAATGGTCTTTGGTCATTGTTCTATGAGTTTAGCTCATTGATCAAGTGATGACCTATTTAGAACGAATCCACCTCGAAATCATTCTCGCTGTTGAAAGAGAAGGCAGTATGACGGCTGCAGCGGAGTCTCTGAGTCTGACTCAGTCAGCACTGAGTCACAGCATGTCGAAATTAGAAGGCCAGCTAGGAGTTAAGATCTGGCAGAGAAAAGGCAGGCAGCTTATTCCAACGCAGGCAGGTCAGCATTTACTCCATACTTCAAGGCGTTTGATACCTCAGTTTGTGAGGACAGAAAGCCAGCTCATCCAGTTTAGCAAAGGTGAGCGTGGTATCCTCAAAATCGGAATGGAGTGCCACCCGTGCTACCAGTGGCTGCAGACGGTGACGAAGACTTTCTTGCAGGACTGGCCTTCGGTTGATCTGGACATTATCCAGAAATTTCAATTTGCCGGTATTGAGGCTCTGCTAGCCCACGAGATAGATATTATTGTTACGCCCGATCCTGTGCGAAAGCCTGAATTGACGTTTTTCCCAGTCTTTGACTACGAGCAAGTTTTGGTAGTGAGTGGAGATCATCCATATAGGGATAGGGATTATGTCAATCCAGAGGATCTAGGTGAGGAAACGCTTTTTACCTACCCTGTATGCTCTGATCGCTTGGATATATTTTCAAATTTCCTGACCCCAGTTGGTAGGACAGTGAAGTATCAGAAGATCATCGAAACTACCGAGATTTTGATCCAGATGGTGGCTTGTGGTCGAGGGGTCACTGCACTGCCTCGCTGGCTAGTTAATGAATACGCTGAGAGGTATGGCATTGTGGCTATTAAACTTGGGAAAAAGGGACTCTCGAAGCAAATTCACCTAGGTATAAGAAGTGAGGATGAAAGCGTAGACTATATCCAAGCATTCCTTGAGCGAGCTAGGTCATCAGTAGAGTAATCCATCGTGGGGTAGGACGATAGCAGCTTAGGTGAGATATTTGTATGCTGCTCATTACTGCGCAAAGGGCTCCTCTAAGATCAACCAAGTGGGTTAGTGTGGGCGGATTATGCCACGAGTTTTTAAATATCGGCTTGAGTTTTACGCGCTTCAGGTGCATCTGATGACTCGCGATGGATCATTGGATACTTCTTCTTGCCGTGCTCTTGGCAGCTTTCGCAGCTGCACAAGGCGCTGCATACTTGCGCCAAGGCACGAGGAGTAGTTTGACCTTATTTTTAATTGCAGGCTCATTGATTGCCCAGACGGTGGTGATGTGGCTACGTAGTGAGCTGCGCGGTAGCTGCCCATTGGGTGATTTGGGTGAGATTTTCATATTCTCTGCTTGGTCGCTGACGATTTTCTACATGGCGGTGGGCTCGATGTTTCGCCTATCTTTACTGGGTGTTTTTACGGCTCCTTTGGTGTGTTTCTTACTGGCTCTTGCGGCACTCCCGGGGATGCTCGATAGCGCGCCGGAGCGTATTGCGGTGATTGATCCTTGGCGTGAGGGGCATGCAGCCTTATCGGTCATGGCCTATGGGGCACTGGGCTTAGCGGCTGTGGCTGGGGTGATGTTTATTGTTTTAAATAGGAAGCTCAAGGATGCTGAGACTAATGATGGGCTCTTTAAGTATTTGCCACCAGCGCGAGGGTTGATTGTGGTGATTCATCGATTGCTCTTTTGGGGCTTTATCCTGCTGACTTCAGGTGTTTTGTGCGGACTGATGATGGAGACTTCTGTGGGGGCGGCGAAGCATCTCATCGCGGCGGCTATTCAGTGGGTGGCTTACTTGACCCTGATACTTATGGAGTGGAAAAAAGGTATCCCTCCAGTGAAATTATCTTTTGCAGCAGTCGTATTATTTGTGCTGTCCTTTTTGATTTTTCCTTTTTTGAACTGACATGGAGCTAATATGCATGGGTTTGAATCATGAAACCGCACCTGTAGAGGTGAGGGAACGCTTTGCTGTGCCCGCTGAGAAGCTAGGCGAGAAGGCGAGAGAGATAATCTCTCTGAGTGCTCTGCATGAGGGCGTGGTGCTCTCTACGTGTAATCGTATGGAGATTTATGCTGCCGTGGAGGATAAGGAATCAGGCATCGAGCTACTGAGTAATCATCTCTCTATGGGGCATGATGACGGAGTAATGGCGCACTTATACCAAAAGACTGGTGATGATGTGAGACGCCATCTGTTTCGACTTGTTAGTGGTTTGGACTCGATGGTGCTGGGTGAAACTGAAATTTTCGGACAGGTGAAGCAGGCTTACAAGCAGGCACTTGAGTCAGGTGCTACCAGCGGGGTTCTCAATCGCCTATTCCAGAAGTCCTTCACCGTGGGTAAGAAAGTCCGCACTAATACCAATATCCAAAAAGGGCAAACCTCAGTGGGTAGTGTGGCGGTAGACATGGCAGAGAAAATTTTCGGCAAACTCAAGGGGAGTCATATCATGGTGATCGGAGCTGGTGAGATGAGCCGACAGGTGGCGCAGAGCATGATGTCTCGCGGTGCTAGCCATCTTACTGTGACTAATCGTTCGCTAGAGCGTGCTGAGCTACTCGCCACTGAGCTTGGTGGCTCGTCAGTGCCATTTGACCAGTGGGAAGACGCTCTGGTGCAAGCCGATGTTATCGTATCTTCGACGGGTGCTTCTGAACCTGTGCTGCTTGCTTCTGCGATTGAGGCAGTGCGTGGGCGGCGTAAGTATCGTCCGCTCTTTCTTATCGACATAGCCGTGCCTCGTGACATCGAGAAAGCAGCAGGAGATATCGAGGAGGTTTATCTCTACGATATTGATAAGCTTCAGAAGCTAGCTAGCGAGGCGAGAGTATCGAGGGCTGAGCAGGTGAAGGTCTGTGAGCTGATGATTGACGAGGAAATTTAATTTTTAACGATGAAACCACTAGTAGTAGGAACACGAGGCAGCGCACTGGCACTGGCTCAAGCTGAAATGACGGAAGCCGCCCTTAGGGAGGTATTTGCCGACCGTGAAATCATCCGCAAGGTCATCACTACGACAGGGGATCGTCGCACTGACGTGCCACTCTCTGAGGTCGCTAAGTCTGAGGGGGATCTTGATAAGGGCGTTTTTACCAAGGAGCTTGAGGTTGCACTTGAAAATGGTGAGATTGATCTGGCCGTTCATAGTATGAAGGACGTGCCTACGGTTTTGGCAGAGTGCTTTGAAATTGTGGGTGCTCTTGAGCGTGCGCCATCAGCTGATGTATTGATTTGTAAGGGAGTGAAGTCACTGGCTGAGCTGCCTGAGGGGTCGACAGTGGGCACTAGTAGTGTGCGTCGACAGTGCCAGCTATCATGGATGCGCCCTGATCTGAAGATGATCGATATTCGTGGTAACGTGCCGACTCGTCTGGAGAAGCTGCGTGACCAAGACGAGTATGATGCGATCATGCTCGCCGAGGCAGGTCTGGTGAGACTTGGTTATGATTTAGACTCGGAGCTACTCGATGGGCTGCATGCGAGTGTGCTCGCGCCAGATGAATTCCTCCCCGCTGCAGGGCAGGGTATTGTTGGTTTTGAAATACGAGCTGATGACGAAGATGCTCGTGAGGCAATCGAGGCGATTACCCACGCACCTTCGATGAAGCTACTACTCGCTGAGCGAGAGTTCCTGAGGCTTCTCGACGCTGGCTGCCACACCCCTGTAGGCGTTCGCTCGTGGATTGAGGGAGATGTTCTTCACATGGCGGGTAGGGTTTTTGATGAACATAGCGAGGACAATGCCCATCCCGCTGAGGCAGTTGTTTCAGGCGCACTAAGTGAGCCTGAGAGTGTGGCTGCAGCATTATTTAATACCTTATCATGAGTGGAATTTGTTATTTAGCCGGAGCAGGCCCAGGAGACCCTGGACTCGTGACCTTGAAGTGTAAGAAGTGTATCGAGATGGCCGATGTGCTCGTCTATGACGCTCTTAGTAGTGCTGAACTATTGACGTGGTCACGTGATGATTGTGAGCAAATCGACGTCGGTAAGCGCGCAAAAAACCACAAGTTGCCCCAAGATCAAATTAACGCCCTTCTCGTTAGGAAAGTAAAAGAAGGCAAGGTTGTTGTCAGGCTCAAGGGGGGAGACCCTATGATATTTGGACGTGGTGGCGAAGAGGCGGCCGAATTAGCAGCGGCAGGTTGCAGGTTTGAAATTATCCCCGGTATTTCCTCAGCCTTCGCGGGGCCAACCTATGCAGGTATCCCACTCACACACCGCAAATACGGTGCTCAGCTTACTGTTTTCTCCGGTCATGAGGCTGATGATAAGGAGCAGCAAGGCGTTGACTATGAAATGCTCGCTAAGACTCCTGGCACGAAGATATTCCTTATGGGCGTGTCGAAGCTACGTGAAATCACGGGCGTGCTTATCGGTCACGGTGCCGATCCTCAGACACCGATCTCTCTCACTCGTTGGGCGACGACGGGAAGACAAAGAACGATCACAGGAACGCTTAGCGACATTGCTGACATTGCTAAAGCAGAAAACTTTAAATCACCCGCAGTAGGTGTTATCGGAGAAATTATTAAAGAAATGAACAATATAGGATGGTATGAAACCCGCCCGCTGAAGGGCAAGCGCATCGTAGTTACTCGCAGTCGCGAGCAGGCTAGTGGATTAGTTAACGAGCTGACGGCACTTGGTGCAGATGTTATGGAGTTACCCGTGCTTCGCATCGACGACCCTGTGGATAAGGTAGGCTTTGCCGAAGGTGTGGCTGCCGTTCATACCTATGACTGGCTAGTCTTTAGTAGCACGAATGGTGTGCGTCGATTCTTCGATGCCTTTTACGCTACTTATGAAGATGCACGCAGTATCGGAGGGGTGAAGATCGCCGTGGTAGGGCCAGGCACGGCTGCTGAGGTCAAAAAGTATCGTTTCACAGCAGACCTCATTCCTGATCGCTTTATTGCGGAGGGGTTACTTGAGAAATTTAAGGAAGAGCAAAATATTGAGAATCAAACCATTCTCTGGGTGAAGCCTGAAAATGCCCGCGATATCCTCGCTGAAGGATTATCCGAGCAGGGAGGAATCGTCGATGACTGCGTAGCTTACCGTATTGCCGCAGAAGATAGCGATCCTACAGGTGCTGCCGAACGCTTTAAAAAAGAGGGTGCTGATCTTGTAACATTCACTAGCTCATCGACAGCGAAGTATTTCCACGATCTCGACCTACCATGGCCTGCTGACTGCAAGGCTGCGAGTATCGGCCCGATTACCTCTGCCAAGCTCACTGAACTAGGTCGAGATGCTACCGAGGCTGAAGATCATAATATCGAAGGCTTGGTGAAGACCATTGTAGAAGCACTTACTTAAATTGTTTATCTAAGCTTGTTGATGAACTCCAAGTTTACTCCACTAGTCGAGTAAGCTTGATGCCCGAGGGGTAGTCGCTTTATCATAGCGAGAGCGAATCCTCACACATACTTTACCCAGTTTGTAGGTGGCTAGACAGGTTGAAAAACCTGTCTTTACACTTGCATATCTTCTAAATAAAACCATATTACTCGCGAACAAAAGTAAGTTTAGTAGTAAACTAATGATTTGAATCATGATTGAAATACCGACATTTGCACCACTTGATGATGCACAGAAAAATCACCTTAGCGGACTACTCAGCACAGTTTCCGCTGAACAGGTCGCATGGATTAGTGGCTTCTTAGCGGGCGCCCAGAATGGTGCGCTTGGATCTGCCGCGACACTTACGGCTGCTGCCACAGCACCGCGCAAAATTACCATTCTCTACGGCACTGAGTCAGGGAACTGTGAAGAGCTTGCCGATCAGCTAGCGAAGACAGCGAAGAAAAAAGGCTTCAAGCCATCACTTCTCAATATGTCAGATGCGAAAGTAGCTGACCTTAAGAAAGCTGAGGTATTACTTACCGTAGTTAGCACATGGGGTGACGGCGAGCCACCTGAGGCTGCAGAGGCATTTTATGCTGAGCTGATGGCGAGCACTGAGTCACTTGCTGGTGTGGACTTCGCGGTCTGTGCTTTAGGTGATACCAGCTATGAGCTGTTCTGTGAAACAGGAAAGCAGGTAGACGCACAGCTAGAAAAACTTGGTGCGAAGCGCATCGTGGATCGTGCTGACTGTGATGTCGACTACGAGGAAACATTTAATAAGTGGGCTGATTCCGTGTGGGCAAAGCTAGGCGAATCAGCTGCATCTACTGCAGCTGTCGTTGGTGGTGGGGGAGCATCTGCAGCTAGCTCTGTGGTGTTTGATAAGAAGAACCCTTTCCCAGCTGAAATTCTCGATAACCAACTTCTAAGTGGGGATAATTCCGCTAAGGAGACCATTCACTTAGAGTTTTCACTCGAAGGCTCAGGAATGTCCTATGAGCCGGGTGACGTGCTTTGTGTCGTGCCACATAATGCTAAAGACGTTGTCGATGCTCTCCTAGCAGCATCTGGACTCTCTGCTTCTGATGAAGTCGAGATCAAGGGTGCTGGGAAGAAATCTCTAGTCGATGCACTTACTCTCGATCTCGATATTACGAGCCTGTCTCGTAAGATCATGACAGCATGGCAGGTAATCTCTGGATCAGCTGATCTTGAAAAGCTTCTCGGTGCCGATGTGAAGGCTGAGTTCAAGGAGTGGATTGATGGTCGCCAAATCATTGATATGATTCAGTCATTCCCAGCGAAGGATCTCACTGCTAGCCAGCTAGTTAGTATCTTCCGCAAATTACCACCAAGACTCTACTCCATTGCTTCTAGCCCGAAGGCTCACCCCGATGAGGTGCACTTGACTGTAGCAGCAGTGCGCTACGACACTCATGACAAGTCTCGTAAGGGGGTAGCCTCTACATTCTTGGCAGACGATGCTCCTAAGGGATCAAAGGTTTCTGTTTATATCCACCCCAATAAGAACTTCCGCCTTCCTGCCGATGGGAACACACCATTGATTATGGTCGGCCCTGGCACTGGTATCGCTCCTTTCCGCGCCTTCGTAGAAGAGCGTGCTGAGACGGAGGCTAAGGGTGAGAGTTGGTTGTTCTTCGGAGACCAGTGCTATAATGAAGACTTCCTTTATCAGCTTGAGTGGCAAGAGCATCTGAAAAATGGTGACCTTACACGCCTCGATGTTGCCTTCTCACGTGATCAGCCTGAGAAGTGCTATGTGCAGCATAAGCTTCTCGAAAATGCTGCTGAAATTTGGCAGTGGCTTGAGAAGGGTGCTCACTTCTATGTCTGCGGTGATGCCTCTCGTATGGCTAAGGATGTCAATGATGCCCTCATCGAAGTCATTTCATCACAGGGTGGGAAATCCACCGAAGAAGCGGCCGAATATCTCGCTGCACTTAAGAAAGATAAGCGCTACCAGCGTGACGTTTACTAGGCGGTAATACCGCATCGTTTCAATACACACATTGTCTCAATACACACATTTTAATAATTCAAGAGAATGAGCGAAGAAAAAAAACTATCGGCTAACGAGCCGCTCAAAATAAACAGCAACTACCTTCGAGGCACACTTGCCGAGGAAATCGCTGATACAAGTAACGGCTCTATCTGTGCAGATAGTCAGCAGCTAAGTAAATTCCACGGAATGTATCTTCAGGATGACCGTGACGTGCGTGCTGGCAGAAGAAAGAAGAAGCTAGATAAAGCATACAGCTTCCTCATCCGAGTGCGCTTGCCAGGTGGCGTATCTACTCCTGAGCAGTGGCTAGCGATGGATCGTATCTCCGACGAGTATGCCAATGGCACGCTCAAGATTACCACTCGCCAAACATGGCAGCTTCACGGTGTAATTAAGAATAACCTGAAGAGCTCCATTCAAGAGATGAATAAGGTCTGCATGGATACCATCGCAGCCTGTGGTGATGTGAATCGTAATGTAAACTGCAATGTGAATCCTGACCTGAGTCATGTCCATGCAGAAGCACATGACCTCTCACGCCGTATCAGTGAGCATCTTTTACCAAGCACGCGTGCTTACCATGAGATCTTCCTCGATGAGGAAAAGGTGGAGACTTCAGAGGAGTTCATCGAGCCTCTCTACGGGAAGACCTATCTCCCACGTAAGTTTAAAATAGCGGTGGCTGTCCCTCCATCTAATGACGTCGATGTCTACGCTAACTGCCTTTCATTTATCGCCATCCTCGAAGGTGAGAAGATCGTCGGTTACAATGTTTCTGTAGGTGGTGGAATGGGAATGACTCATGGTAATGAGACGACTTTCCCTCGTCTGGCTGATGTGATCGGCTTCTGCACACCAGAGCAGGCTGTAGACGTTGCTGAGAAAGTAATGCTGGTGCAGCGTGACTTCGGTGAGCGTGGTGACCGTAAGTGGGCACGCTTGAAATATACTGTTGAGCGTATGACCGCTGACGGGTTCCTCGCGAAGCTTAATGAATACCTCGGCTACGAGCTTGAGCCAGTGCGCGAATTTGAATTCACCTCTAATGGCGATCGTTTCGGCTGGGTAAAGGATGATAAGGGCAATAACCACTTGAGTCTATTCATCCCAGGTGGTCGTGTGCTCGATACTCCTGCATTCCCGACGAAGACAGGTCTGCGCGAGATTGCCAAAGTCCACGAAGGGGACTTCCGCATGACGGCGACTCAGAACTTAGTTATTTCTAATATCAGTGACGCTAAGCTACCGGAAATCAAAGCCTTACTTGAGAAGTATAACCTCCTCAATAGCCATGAACAATCAGGCCTACGCCTGAACTCAATCGCCTGTGTCGCTCTGCCTACATGTGGCCTCGCCCTCGCTGAGAGTGAGCGCTATCTACCGACGGTCATTACCGATCTTGAGGAGAGCATCGAAGAATCTGGTTTGCGTCACGACGCGATTACTATTCGTATGACAGGCTGTCCTAATGGTTGTGGCCGTCCATTTATTGCCGAAATCGGTTTTGTTGGTCGCTCCCCTGGGAAATACAATGTCTACCTAGGCGGTGGTTTCCACGGTCAGCGCCTCAATAAACTCTACCGTGAGTCGGTAGCAGGTGAGGACATCAAGGCTCTGCTATCACCCATCATCAAGGACTACGCTAAGTCTCGCACAGAGGGCGAGCGCTTCGGTGACTTCGTCATCCGTGCTGGCTATGTGAAGGCTACGACGGCGGGTAATAACTTCCACGCAAATATTTCGTAATAGGGTAGCTGAAGAAGTTACCCCAATTATATTATTTAGATCACAATGGCAGAGGATACTCATATCATAAAAGATGCTGATAAGGTGAACGCGGCCTTTTCTGAGCTGGCTGCTGCCGAGCGCATTAGCTGGCTCTATGAAGAGTATGGCTCACGTATTGTGATGAGTAGTAGCTTCGGTTTGCAGGCTGCTGTCATGCTCGACCTTATCAGTAAGCACGCTCCTCAAGTGCCTGTGGTGTGGCTAGATACAGGGTATCTATTCCCTGAGACCTATCAGTATGCCAAGCAGCTCATGGAGCAGCTCAATATCAATGTCACCACCTACCAACCCAAGCTCACCGCAGCACGCCAAGAGGCTCTCTATGGCAAGCTCTGGCAGCAGGGTGAGGAGGGTAATGCCAAGTTTGGCTTGATGAATAAAGTCGAGCCGATGAATCGTGCTCTAGGAGATCTATCTGCTGATATCTGGATCAGTGGTTTACGCCGCTCGCAGTCATCGACTCGTGTAGATAGAGACTACGCTGAGCAGCAGAGCGGCACGCTCAAGGTTTACCCGATTCTTGACTGGGCAGACGCTCAGGTGTCAGCCTACTTCTATGACCAAAATTTACCTAAGCACCCGCTGGAGTCTCAAGGATACCAGACCATGGGTGACTGGCATTCGACATCACCGGTCCTAGAGGGTGATTGCGCTGAGTCGTCTCGCTTTGGTGGTAGTCAATACGAGTGCGGGCTTCATCTGAATTCTGGCACTGGTGATTTTCAAATTTAGGTGTTAATATTCAGCCATGATGAAAAGCACGGCGGAGTTTAAAGATAAAATACTCCTTATTTTAGGACACGGGTCATCGATCCACCCAGACTCGTCTCGCTCCGTGCGTAAGCATGCTGAGGTGATGGCAGAGAGTGGGCTCTTTAGGCAGGTCTACAGCGCCTTTCTGAAGGAGGATCTGCTGGTGGAAGATTCGCTCGATCATATCCTTGCTGAGCATGCTCACGCAGATGTCGTCGTTGTTTTAGATTTCCTTGCAGAAGGGTATTTCACCAAGCAGGTCATCCCGAAGCTCCTCAGTCTCTCTGAGCGGTCGAGTAACATCTATGTGAGTCAGCCTGTAGGTCTTAATCCTGCAATGCAGGAGCTGCTTGCTGAGGCGGCCGTTGCAGAGCTAGGTGACTGGAAGCCAGAGGAGACCAGCCTGCTGCTCGTAGGTCATGGCTCGACGAAGAATGCGAAGTCAAAGCGCACGATGCTCGAACACATGGAAGTGCTCAGGACAATGACAGATTTTGCTGAGATTGCAGACCTCTGGCTAGAGGAGGCACCCTTTGTCACTGAGTGGGAGAGTGTGTGCTCTAGTAAGCAGGTGATAGCTATCCCGTTCCTGCTCTCAGATGGCCAGCACGGCGGCTGGGATATTCCTGAGGAGCTAGGTATTCAAAAAGGAATGCCTGTCCACGGTATTACCCATGAGCTGGCAGGGAGGAAGCTCCGTATGGCACCCTCATTAGGGGCTTTAGAGAACTTCACGAAGGTGATTATTCCTGCGGCCTTGGCGGCTAGGCAGCTAGCTCCAGCTGAGGAGCGAACGTGCTGTCTTTATCGGGAAATTTGTAATCCACAAGCTGCCGCTGAATGTAGGGCGGCAGGATGTCCGAGATTAGAGGAAGTAGCACTCTAGCTTGAGTAGAATGCTACTTCTATAAAAAGGCTACTGAGCGGCTTTTTCTTCTGCTTCTGCTTTTGCCTTACTTTGATCTGCTTTTTTAGCATCTTCGATCATTTGTGGTAAACGCTCTGCTTTGAGCTCCTTGACGACCTGAGCGATTTCGCTATTGGGATCGATAGCAATAACTTCATCGAGGAGG
>JALZUH010000055.1 GCA_023301645.1 Akkermansiaceae bacterium | reverse complement strand
GGTCTCAGGGAAGACTGCGAAGAATACATCGAAGTCATGAAGAGTGACCCGCTCACTGCCCACATGGCATTCAAGATCGACGAAGAGCAAGAACACGTTTTCCCAAAACTCTCAGTTAAGGCGCGCAAGGAAATCGTCACCCTTGGCCTTGAGAACGAAGACTTCTCTCCTAATGACACCACTGGTCGTCACCTCTCCCCCGCTGAGTGGAAACATGCGATGGAAGAGGAAAACACTGTCATCCTCGACGCCCGCAACGACTACGAATTCGACCTCGGCCACTTTAAAAACGCGATACGACCAGACATTGGTAACTTCAAAGAGCTACCAACATGGATCAGGCAAAACCGCCAAGAACTAGAAGGTAAAAAAATACTCACCTACTGCACCGGCGGAATTCGCTGTGAGAAGTTCAGTGGATTCCTCGTGCGCGAAGGATTCGAAGACGTCAACCAGCTCGAAGGAGGCATTGTCGAATACGGAAAGGACGAGGAAGCTCGCGGTGAGAACTACGACGGCGAATGCTACGTCTTCGACCAGCGCGTCACCGTCCCCATCAACCACGTCAATGCGACCACAGTGAGCCAGTGCATCCACTGCGGCAAAAAAAGCCTACGCTACGTCAACTGCGCCTACCCATCATGCAATGAACAGCACTTCTGCTGCGAATCATGTGAAGAAACATCGCAGCGCTTCTGCAAAAACGAATGCCGAGAGCTTAACCTCAAAAAAGAGGCTACTGCATCTCTCTAAAGCGCACTCGCCCCCCAGCGTTCGTCATCTAGCGCCCAGCTTCTAACAGCAGCTAGAGAACCAATTACCGCTGAGAACCCACTGCGGGTTTAGCCCTCATATTCTTTACTGTATCACTGCGTGAAATTCTGTCTTAATACGCGCGATGCACTTTACCGCTCCTGAATGGTTTTTCTTCATACCCGTATTTCTCCTCTTCGGACTCATATGGAAAAAACTCCAGCTCTCCCGCCCCCTGAGAGCACTCATCATTATTGCCGCCTCCCTACTACTGGCTGACCCACATATCAATCGCCAGCAAGAGAGCCTCGACCTCTGGGTCATGCTAGACCGGTCCGAATCCACCGAAGACCTCATCGACCAAGGACTCCCCGAGTGGACAAAACTCCTCGAAAGCTCCAAACCCTCACGAAACGACCGCCTACACTTCATCGACTACGCAGCCGAAGTCGTCGAGCGACGCCCCGGCACCGAAACAGCCATCTACACCGGCAGCAGGAAGCTAACCCGCACCAATCTAGCACTCCAAAACATCCTCGCCCTAGCACCCAAAGAGCGAACATCTCGCATACTCACCTTCACCGATGGCTACTCCACCGAGCCACTGGCTGAAACAGCCGCCAAGCTCACCGCGGAATCTATCCCCTTAGACTACCGCCTCATCAGAGAAGAATCGACAAATGACTTCCGCCTTGCCCGTATCCATCTCCCCGCTCGCGCCCAGATAGGTGAGCCCTTTATCATCGACGTCACTCTGCGCGGACACGCCGACACCGCAGTGCCACTTACCATCAAGCGAAACGGTAAAACACTCAGCCAATCCAGCGTGCAAATCACCAATGGCACTGGCCGCACCGAATTCACCGACAGAATCCCGCAAACAGGCTCCTATAAATACACAGCAGAGATCTCACCGAGTGAAGACAGCTACCTCGGTAATAACTCCATGGATCGATGGATAGAAATCGTCGGTGGCCCGCGAGTCGTCATCGTCACCAAGTATCAGAACGATCCACTAGCAGCCGCCCTTCGAAATCAAGACTACGACGTCCAAGTCATCACTGACTTCAGCCAGCTCAAAGTCGGACTACTCGCAGGTGCCCGCTCCGTCGTCTTTAACAATGTGCCCGCCCATGAAGTCCCCAGTGACTTCCAAAACGCACTCAACTTCTACGTCCGTGAACAGGGAGGCGGCTTCCTCATGGTAGGTGGAAAGCATTCCTTCGGCTCAGGAGGCTATTTCCAATCCGCTATCGACGAGCTACTGCCCGTATCCATGGAGCTCAAGAACGAGCACCGCAAGCTATCTGTCGCCATGGCCGTCGTCATGGACCGATCAGGATCGATGGCCGCTAATGCTGGAGCTGGAAAAACCAAGATGGACCTTGCTAATACAGGAGCCGCCAGAGCCGTCGAGCTACTCGGAGCCAAAGACCAAATCACCGTCCTCGCCGTAGACAGCCAAGCCCACAAAATCGTCAAACTCACCGAAATCGGCGCAAACAAAAAGAAAATCGTAGATAAAATCCGCCGTATCAAATCCGAAGGTGGCGGTATCTACGTCTACAATGGAGTCAAGGCAGCGTGGGACGAGCTCAAGAAATCAACAGCAGGCACCCGCCACATCATCCTCTTCTCAGATGCCGCAGACTCCGAAGAACCCGGAGACTACAAAGACCTCATCGACGAGATGAAACAAGAAGGCTGCACGATCTCAGTGATCGGCCTAGGCACCAATAAAGACCCCGACGCAAAGCTCCTCGAAGACATCGCCAAGCGAGGAGACGGACGCTGCTTCTTCACCACCCGAGCAGCAGAGATCCCCCGCCTCTTTGCACAGGAAACCGTCACCATCGCGCGCTCCGCATTTATCACTGACCCCATAGGCACACAGGCCACAGGGAAATGGAATGATCTCTCCGCCACCCCCTTCAGCTGGCCAGCAGAAGCAGATGGCTATAATCTCTCCTACGCGCGCAAAGACGCCACCACATCACTCATCACCAAAGACGAATACCTCGCCCCTCTAATCTCCCACGCCCGCAGAGGTATCGGTCGCACCGCCGCCGTATCCTTCCCCCTTGGCGGTGAGTATTCGCAGCGCATACGACAGTGGCCACAGTATGCTGACTTCATCCAGACACTCACCCAGTGGCTCATGGGAGACCAGCTACCAGCAGGTATTGGGATAAGACACAGCATCGAAGGCACCCAGCTCAGCATCGACCTCCTCTACGACACCGACCAATGGGCGAAGAAACTCTCCCTGCACCCGCCACGCATCAAGCTGATCAATGCCTCAGCGGCAAACACCCCTTACCAAGTCTCATGGAAGCGCATCTCACCTGGGCAGTTCTCCCTCACCCACGACATCGAAGAAGGAGCCGTCATTCGCGGAGCCATTCAGATAGCGGAGCACAGCATTCCCTTTGGCCCCATCGTCCTAGGATCGAGTAGCGAATGGGCATTTGACCCAAATCGACTCACCGAGCTACGCGCCGTATCAGCCCAGACAGGCGGACGAGAGCTCGTCGACATCTCCCAAGCATGGCAGCGCCCAAGTGCTATTGACCAAGTCAACTTACGCATCCCACTAGCCATCACCCTACTAGTCCTCATCCTACTAGACGCACTCATCACCCGCACCGGATGGCAGCTACCACTACTAGAAAAGCTTCCTAGCCGAAAGCGCTCAAAACCGCAGAAAGCCAAGCAACCCGCCACAAAAGCAAACACCCCACAGGCAGAATTTACAGCCACCAGCGACACCACCAGCGACCAGTCCAACGTAATCACAGCTCCGAGTAAAGAAACCACTCACCAGCAGGCCAAACAAAGCTCCGCCACCAGCCGAAGCTCAAGATTCGACCGTGCCAAAAGACGGAAGTAACAACACCCAAGCACCATCTAGTAACCCCTCCCTATCTCATGCAAATCACCCCACCCATCGCCCTCACCATCGCAGGCTCTGACAGCTCAGCAGGCGCTGGCATCCAAGCTGACCTGAAAACATTTCAGCACTTCGGAGTGCACGGACTAAGTGCGCTCACCTGCATCGTCGCAGAAACTCCACTAGAAGTTCGCAGCATTGAAGAAATCTCCATCTCCGGCCTACAGGATCAGCTCAAGATCCTCCTCGAAACCTACCCCGTAGGAGCTATCAAAATCGGACTCCTACCATCACGAAGCTGCGCTATAGCTGTCGAAGAAATCCTCAAAAACACCACTGCCCCCATCGTCATCGACCCTGTCATGATCTCCTCAACGGGAACCCCGCTCATGGACCAAGAAGCTGCTAATAGCTACATCGAAAGACTACTCCCCAGAGCCACGGTCATCACCCCCAATATCCCAGAAGCAGAATTTATCTTATCTGAGAAAATCACCACGAAAAAAGACCTCGAAGCCGCTGCCGAAAAGATCTCACAAAAACTACAAACCTCATGCCTTATCAAAGGAGGCCACCTCGCAAACCAAACCGAGCTCCTCGACATCCTATGGCACCAGCAGCAAGCACATCACTTTAGCCACCCTGCCACCCCTCTTGCTGACCAAGCCAAAGGCCTTCACGGCACAGGCTGCACCCTGTCCTCCGCTATCGCCGCAGGACTCGCCAAGAAAACCCCCCTCGAAACAGCCACACAAGACGCTATCGAACTCGTCCAGAAACTCATCAAAAACGCCCACTCGTGGCAGCTTGGAGAGCAGGCCGTCCAAGGCCTTGGCTGGCATGCTCACTAAGTAATCTCACCCCACCGAATCAAAGTCACAATATGACTGACTAACTGTGGAATAGCATTGACCACAACACCTCTTAAAACTAAATAACTCGGCAACTAAACGTCACTACCATGAGCAAAGAAACTATCTACTACACCCAGACCGACGAGGCACCAGCTCTCGCCACCTACTCATTTCTCCCTATCGTCCAAGCATTCACCCAATCATGCGGTGTAAACGTCCAGACAAAAGACATCTCACTTGCAGGACGTATCATTGCTAACTTCCCGGAAAACCTCACGTCTGAACAACAGATCCCAGACGCACTCGCCGAGCTAGGAGCACTCGCCAAAACACCTGAGGCAAACATCATCAAGCTTCCCAACATCTCCGCCTCAGTGCCACAGATGGAAGAAGCCATCGCCGAGCTCCAGGCCAAAGGCTACGACATTCCTAACTACGCTGACGCAGTAGATCGCTACTCCAAGATCAAAGGATCAGCCGTAAACCCAGTGCTACGTGAAGGTAACTCAGATCGTCGCGCCCCTAAGGCAGTCAAAGAATACGCCAAGGCAAACCCACACCGCATGGGAGCATGGTCAGCCGACTCCAAGTCACACGTATCCTGCATGAGCAGTGGCGACTTCCGCTCGAACGAGCAGTCACTCACACTTGAAGAAGCCACGGTAGCCACGATCCGCCACACTGCCACCAACGGCACAGAAACTATCCTCAAGGATAGCACTCCACTACTAGCGGGTGAAATCCTCGACGCCACTCTCATGAGTAAGGCTGCCCTCGTAAGCTTCCTCAATGAGCAGATTGCAGAGGCGAAGTCACAAGGAGTCCTCTTCTCCCTTCACATGAAGGCAACGATGATGAAGGTCTCAGACCCGATCATCTTCGGCCACTGTGTAGAAGTATTTTTCAAAGACGTCTTCAGCAAGCACGCAGAAGTGCTCGCAGGTCTCAATATCGACCTCAAAAACGGCTTCGGCGACCTTCTTAGCAAGATCGATTCCCTTCCAGCTGACCAGAAATCAGCCATCGAAGCTGACATCGAAGCCGCATATGCTAATGGCCCAGCCATCGCTATGGTCAACTCAGACAAAGGTATCACCAACCTACACGTCCCTAGTGACGTCATCGTAGATGCATCTATGCCTGCGATGATCCGCACATCAGGCCAAATGTGGAATGCAGCCGGTGAGCAGCAAGACACCAAAGCCGTCATCCCAGACGCCTCATACGCAGGCATCTACCAAGCCACCATCGATTTCTGTAAGGCCAACGGTGCATTTGACCCCACTACCATGGGCACCGTTCCTAATGTCGGACTCATGGCGCAGAAAGCTGAAGAATACGGCTCACACGACAAGACCTTTGAAATGCCAGCCGACGGAAAAATCACCATCACAGATACTGATGGTAATGTCCTCACTGAGCACGCCGTAGAAGAAGGCGACATCTGGCGTGCATGTCAGGTCAAAGACGCCCCTATCCAAGACTGGGTAAAACTCGCCGTAAACCGCGCCCGTGCCACAGGCAGCCCAGCTGTATTCTGGCTCGACGAGACACGCGCCCACGACGCCCAGCTGATCCAAAAAGTCGGACAATATCTCGGAGACCACGACACCGATGGACTAGAGATCCACATCATGTCACCAGTCGAAGCTACTGAGTTCACCCTAGCACGCGTCAAGGAAGGACAAGACACTATCTCAGTAACAGGCAACGTCCTCCGCGACTACCTCACTGACCTCTTCCCTATTCTCGAGCTCGGCACCTCTGCTAAGATGCTCTCCATCGTCCCACTCATGAATGGCGGCGGACTCTTCGAGACAGGAGCTGGTGGCTCAGCGCCTAAGCACGTCGAGCAGTTCACCCAAGAAAACTACCTTCGTTGGGACTCACTTGGAGAATTCCTCGCCCTCGCCGTTTCACTAGAGCATCTATCTGATAGCTGTGATAACCAAGGAGCTAAGATCCTAGCCAATGCACTCGATGCTGCGACTAGTAAGTTCCTCCTCACGGATAAATCACCAACGCGTAAGCTCGGTGGTATCGATAACCGTGGCTCACACTTCTACCTCGGACTCTACTGGGCACAGGAACTAGCCGCTCAGACATGCGACACAGCACTTGCAGCACGCTTCGCACCTGTTGCAGCAGCACTCGTCAGTAATGAAGAAGCCATCCTCGCCGAGCTCATTGCAGTGCAAGGATCAGCTGTCGAGACAGGCGGCTACTTCATGCCTAATGACCAGCTTGCAGGTGAAGCCATGCGCCCAAGTAGCACACTCAATGGCATCCTAGCCACTATCTAATTCTCTCAATTATCACCCAACAACTTAAATAATTATTATGTATGATCTCATAGTCATCGGCGGCGGACCTGCCGGATACGTCGGAGCCATTCGCGCAGCCCAACTCGGGAAAAAAGTAGCCGTAGTAGAAGCAGACCGCGCTGGCGGCACCTGTCTTAACTGGGGATGTATCCCTACTAAGGCACTCCTCAAGAATGCTGAACTCTACCAGACTCTCACCAAGAAAGCTGGCACATTTGGAATCTCATTTGACAATCTCGCCTACGACTGGTCGAAGGTAGTAGGTCGCTCACGTGGTGTATCAGACCGCCTCGCTGGTGGTATCGAGTTCCTCTTTAAGAAGAACAAAATCGACTACATCCGTGGCATGGGCTCTATCGAAGACAGCACCCACGTCAAGGTCACTGCTCCTGACGGCAAAGAAAGTGTCATCGAAGGATCAAACACCATGATCGCTACTGGTTGTAAGAGCAAAGCGCTCCCACCACTACCATTTAGCAAAAAAGTCATCAGCTCAAAGGAAGCCATGGTTCTTGCCGAGCAGCCTAAGGAAATGATCATCATCGGAGCAGGTGCTATTGGTGTAGAATTCGCCTATGTTTACAATGCATTCGGCACCAAGGTAACGATCATCGAAATGCAGCCTAACCTCCTCCCTGTAGAAGACACAGAGGTCGGACAAGAGCTTCAGAAGTCATTCACTAAGCAAGGTGTGCGCTGCCTCACTGACACCAAGTGTGTCTCCTTCAAGGACAACGGTGACTCAGTCACTATCGACGTAGAAGGACCTAAGGGCACAGAAACTATCACAGCTGACACCTGCCTCGTTGCGATCGGTGTCGACCCAGTTCTTCCTGGAGGTGAGCAGCCTGATCTTGATCGTGGATTTATCAAAGTCGGCGACCGCTACGAGACATCTATCCCTAATGTTTACGCAGTAGGAGATATCTCAGGCCCACCATGGCTAGCACACACAGCTAGCTTCGAAGCTATCCAGTGTGTCGAAGGACTCTTCGTAGAAGGTCACACACCACGTAAGGTAGGTAACTTCCCAGGCTGCACCTACGCTCACCCACAGGTAGCATCAGTAGGTAAGACCGAGCGCGCGCTTAAAGAGGAAGGCGTCGACTACAAAGTCGGTAAGTTCCCTTACGCAGCTATCGGTAAAGCACAAGCCTCTGGTGATACAGAAGGCTTCGTGAAGCTACTCTTCGGCAAGGAACACGGTGAACTTCTCGGAGCACACATCATCGGTGAAAATGCTACTGAGCTCATTGCTGAAATGGGACTCGCCCTTGAGATGGAGCTCACTAATGAAGAGATCCACTCCACCATCCACGCGCACCCAACACTCGCTGAAGCTATTCACGAAGCGACACTTGATGCCGACGGACACGCGATCCACTTCTAATCAACCTTAGATTCAAATCAACAAACGGGAGCCTTAATCGAGGTTCCCGTTTTTTTTGTGCTCATTTTTAATACCCCTAGCTAGTCACCTGACTAAAAGTATTCACCCAGCCACTCTAGGTAGTAATCACCTACACGAAGACTCCCCGCTTCATAATGAGCGGCCACTGAGGCTTAGCGGGGCTTGCGACCATGCATTCTCTTTTGGTGATGCTCCTTGAACTCACCCGAAGAAAGCTCCCCATCATTATTAGCATCAATAGTCTTAAAGAGACTCTCCACACGATCCTTGGGGATTCGGTGGATAAAGGGAAGCTTCAGATACTCCTGCTGATCAAGACCACCACTAGTATTATTATCGTAAATTGAAAAATCGATCTTCTCCACAAAGCGCCCCCTGCGAGGACGACCCAGCTCAGCAACTGTGACGGCTCCATTACGATCACCATCGATTTCGCCAAATAGTTTCTCACGCACCGCTGGCTTAAACTCAGCTAAAAAAGGTATTTGGGCGAACTCCTCCAATGATACGTCATCACTCTGATCCTTATCAAACCGACTGAAATCCTCCCTCAGAGAAGACAACCAGCGAGGTCGCTTCGGGCGAAACTCCACACTCTGAAGCACACCATCATCATTCACATCAAGATAGTCATAGAGGCTGCGACGCTTCACATCATCAAGTAGCTCTAAGCGCTTGATCGAGGAAAACTCCACGAACTCAATCATACCATTCTTATTTAAATCCGCGTGCGCTAGGTCCTCCATCTTCCGCCTCACATCCATAGGCTTACCATCTCGATTGTGTTTGCGACCCTCTCCCGCACCTGCTCCCGACTCAGGTCTTGAGCCAGCATTT